>JASBUS010000037.1 GCA_030147745.1 Alphaproteobacteria bacterium | reverse complement strand
AGCGCTTTGACGATTTCATTGTGGTTTACTTCCATTTGGAAGACCACAATATCATCCGCGCTTAATGGGTATTTCGCAAGCTGCGCAGCGTTTGTAACGCTATTCGCGCCGGCATTCAGTACGATATTATTTTCGCCATGTTGGTCGATATAAATATTGGCAATGCCCGTTGGTTTAGAGGCATGTTGAATAAAGCTGGTATCAATGCCTTCTTTTTCCATTGAATTGATATGGTCTTGACCATAAGCGTCGCGGCCGATTGTACCGATCATGGCTGTTTGTGCACCGCTGCGTGCGGCGGATATTGCTTGGTTTGCACCTTTGCCGCCATTGAAGACTTCAAAATTCAATGCGCTGATTGTTTCACCCGCGCGTGGAAGTTCTTTAACTTGATAACATAGGTCTGTATTAAGTGACCCAAAGACAATAACGCTCATAGCAAATATCCTGCCCTGTATAATAACCTGTTGTGTTTTGATCTGCTCGCATATTAGACAAGCCATGCCTTGTCGTCAATTCAATAGCATGGATTTCACGTTTTTCTGCGTCTTCGTTTGCGTTTTATTAACTTTTTGTGATATAATGGTTTATTAAAAATTGTTATTTAATGGGATTTGGAATATGAATATATCATCAGGTGTTTCGACGAATTTGGCGCAAACAACTCAATTGCAGGCGCAGCAAAATATTGTAAAAAATAATGCAGAACAAGATGTTAAAGCCGCTAACCGTCAGCTTGATGAACAAAGCCAAGTGCCGACAAACGCGCAGCGCGGGTCATTGTTAAATATTGTGGTGTAATAAACCCACGAAAACAGAATTCAAAAAAAGGCGCTTTAATCAGCGCCTTTTTTATTGTTCAAATTGCATGTTATATGCTGCTTTGAATAAATTCAGACATATTCTGCGCAAAGCTTGTTGGGTCTTTAATTGTTTCACCCTGAATAATGCGCGCTTGATCCAGCAACAGATAAGTGGCTTTTTCAAGCTTACCATTGCTGTCATTCGCGGCGATCTCTGCCATGCGGATGATTAATGGATGCTTCGCGTTGATTTCCAAAATACGTTTAGATTCACCTTGGTAATTCTGCTGAATACGCAGCATTTTTTCCAAAGCGAGGTCAGCTTCTTTATCGCCCGCAACCAAGCAGACAGGTGATGATGTCAAGCGTGATGACGTACGAATGTCACCAATTTCATCACCCAATATGGTCTTCATGCGGTCGATAAGCTTAATGACATTATCATCTGCGCCTTTTTCAGCGTCTTTTTCATCATCGCTTTTGGCTTCTTCATCGCTTTTATCTGCATTTGCAATTGCATCAAGGTCGATATTGCCCCTTGTAACCGATACAAATGGATAATCACCAAAGCCCATCGCGCTTTGTACCCAAAATTCGTCAATTGTATCTTCAAATAATAGGACTTCAATGCCGCGGGCCTTAAAGCCTTCAATTTGCGGGCTGTTTTTAAGGGCGTTAGCTTTGTCACCGCCAATATAGAAGATTGATTTTTGTCCGTCTTTCATGCGGGCAACATAATCTTCAAGGCTCGTTAATTTGCCTTCTTCAAAGGTGGACGCAAAACGGCAGATTTTGAAAATATCATCGCGGTGCTGTGCGGCATCGTAAAGGCCTTCTTTGATCACTGCACCAAATTGACGCCAGAAAGCTTCAAAGGCAACTTGGTCATTTTGTGCTAATTGGTCGATCTCTTTTAATACGCGGCGTGTGATGGTGCTGCGGATTTTTTGAAGTACTAAGTTATGCTGAAGCATTTCGCGCGAAATATTCAGTGGTAAATCCTGACAATCAACAATACCCTGTACGAAACGCAGCCATGGGTAAAGCAGCTCTTCACATTTATCTGTAATGAAGACGCGCTTCACATAGAGATGCAGGCCAGCTTTACGTGATGGGTCATACAAGTCCCACGGACGCATAGAAGGTAAGAAGAGTAGGGATGTAAACTCAATTGTGCCTTCCGCGCGCCAGTGAATCGTCGCGACAGGCTCATCCACACCATAGCTATGTGTTAGATGAGAGAAGAACGCATTATATTGTTCAGCTGTAATCTCTGACTTTGGACGCATCCAAAGGGCGGATGCGGTGTTAATCGGTGCCCATTCTGCGCCTTCTTCCAATTCGTCTTTAAAGCCAAGGTAAATTGGGATATCGATATGGTCCGAATAAGTCAGAATAATCTGCTTAAGCTTCTCTTCAATCAGATAATCACTGCTGTCATTTTTGATGTTCAAAATGATAGTTGTACCGCGTGGGCCAATCAGTAATTCTTCATGTGCTTTATCGGCTTTATCAATTGTGTAACCTGTGCGGCCATCTGATGTCCAAAGCCATGTTTCTTTTTCACCAGCTTTGCGGGAAACAACTTCAACACTTTCTGACACCATGAAGCTTGCGTAGAAACCAACACCGAATTGACCGATGAGGCTTAAATCTGCTTTATCACTGCCGCTTGCTTTTTGCGCTTTAACGGCTTCCATGATTTGGCCTGTGCCTGAGCGAGCGATTGTGCCAAGGTTATTGACCAAATCATCATGATCCATACCAATACCGTTGTCACAAATATAGATTTTACGCTCTTTAGCATCTTTACGAATTTCGATGCGCAGGTCTTTGTCACCTTTAATCAGCTTTTCATCACTTAGCGATTCATAGCGCAGGCGATCACAGGCATCGGCACTGTTTGAAATAAGTTCACGAAGAAACACGTCGCGATTTGAATAAAGCGCGTTGGCTACAATATCCAACAGCCGCGCGACATCAGCACTAAAATTCAAATTTTCTGCAGTCATAACTTTCCTCTAAATTTTTTGTTTGGTTATACGCCAAATCATTTAAGTTGGATCACGGGTAAAGCAACTGGCTTTGCCACGGTGAATCTGCATTATTTCTAGTAAACACGCGCCGTGTATGCAAGCGATATTGCTTCTCTTCCCAAAACTCTATCGATAATGGGGATAAAATATACCCGCCCCAATGTGCAGGACGCGGATATTGTTCACGTTCGCCGAGTTCCGCTTGCTTCGCTGCGCATTCTTCTTGGAACTGTTCATAACTGGCAAGTGGCGTGGATTGTTTTGAGACACATGCGCCGAGCTGACTGGTAGGGTGGCGGCTTGCAAAATATTCATCAGATTTTGCATCAGGCGCTAACGCAATAAGGCCACGCACACGCACTTGGCGGCGGAGGGACTTCCAATGTAAGCAAATAGCGGCTTTGGCGTGGGCTTTAAGCTCCTGACCCTTGGCGCTATTGCGGTTGGTATAGAAATAAAAACCTTCAGGCGCGATTTCTTTTAACAGCACGATTCGAACATTTGGCATGTCATTTTCATCAACTGTGGCCAGTGACATTGCATTTGGGTCATTAACCTCGGTTTCCGCGGCTTCATTCAGCCATGTCTCGACATGCATGATCGGATCATGAATTGTCAGCAAATTTTTATCTTGGTCTAAATCTGTACCCATGGAAAAAATACCCTATTTCAATTTATATATTGCTTTTTTAGCGTAATGCACCATCTTTACATAGGAATTTTTTTTCAGTTGAGGAGATTTGAGATGAAAAAAATTGTATCTGTACTCTCTATTTTAGGCATTTTAAGCGTTGCCGCGTGTGAAAATGCAAATTTTAACAAAGAACAATTCGGCACAGTAGGTGGCGCGGTTCTTGGCGGTTTGGCTGGTTCACAAGTCGGTAGTGGTTCGGGCCGTCTATGGGCTGTAGGTGCGGGTACATTGCTCGGCGCATTCTTGGGCAGTGAAGTTGGTAAGTCGTTAGATAAAGCAGACTTGGTTTATGCTGAGCGCGCAGCTGAAAAAGCACACCAAGCGCCAATTGGTGAAACTGTATCATGGAACAACCCTGAAACAGGTAACGCTGGTGACATTACACCAGTTAAAGATGGTTACGCCTCTGAAAGCGGTCGTTACTGCCGTGAATATAAGCAAACTATTTATATCGATGGCAAGGCTGAAACAGCTTACGGTACAGCGTGCCAAAATAAAGATGGCTCTTGGCAGATCATCTAATCTTTAATGTAAAGATGTAAAAGAAAAGCGCCTTATTCAGGCGCTTTTTTTATTTATTGGGCGTTTTCATCTTGGTCTTCTTTGGCGTTTTCTTCGTTGCCTTGATGGCCAAGTGGCTTGGTCGCGCGAAGTGCGCCGCCGCCGCCCATACCACCGCCAAGGCCACCACCCAGGCCTGGCGCAGCGGGCGCTGCCGCCACTTTAGGGCCAAGCTCTTGTGTTGGCGCGGCTGGTGCAGGGCCCGCGGGCGCCGCTGCAGGAGCTTGTGGTGTTGGGTCAACCGCCAATGTTTTGGCATAGGCGGGATCTTTGAGCGTTTGTTCAAATGATTGCAGAATATTGCGGTAATCTTCATTGTCTTCATAATGCTCGATCACGCTTTGTAATGTCGTCGTCGCGCCATCTTGACGGGCGGCTAGAATATCAAGGCTGAGTTTTTCTAGGCTATCCCAGTTGTCATGAGATTTTGCGCCTTCATATTCAAGGCGTGCAGCTTGCTCAGGCGTGCGACCTGATTTAAGCGCTTTATCAAAGGCTTTCGCCGATGCTTGAAGGGCCGTTGCTGTCCAACCCAAGGCTTTACCTTGACTAAGGCGTTCGTTTTGGATAAGGGCTTCATCAAGGAATGGGCGGTTACTTGACGTTTTAATACCTTGTTTAAGTGCTTCTTCAAAAGATTCGTCACTCTTTTGAACATGAAGCTCATGCAGATTATCTTTATCGCCAAAGCTGTTATAGACAGATTGCAATTCCTTTGGTGAAAGCAAGGGCACATCCATAATTTCTTGTAGTAAAATACCATTTGCCCGAATAAGCGGGTCTAGGCCGCTATTGATACAGGAGCTTAAAATTTCGGCTTCACTATAATCTAGCCATGCCATCGTCGCGGCAGGTTCAGCAAAGTCCCACCAGCTTTCAATACTCTCATCACTAATCGTAGAGTTCAGGTCTTCGGTTAGCTTTAAGGCCAAACTCACTTGCCCTTGCATGGCCATTGGGAAGCGGTTGAGATCATTAATCAAAAATTGGCATGCTTCCATCGCAAGTGGAAAGGCGTAAAAGGCAGGGCGGTGTGTAGCCTCTGCATTCACAGTCTGCGTAGAGCGCAGTTTACTCATTTCCAATGGCGCGTCAGGTATGCCGTCAAAGGTCTGCATCAGGACTGAGAATATATCGGCGCGAAGATTACGGCGCGTCAGTTCCATCTTATCCATTTTAAGTGGATATTTGTGGTGTTCATGCTGTCCGCCATGATCTGCTTTTTTAACTTCTTCATCTTTAGAGATTGCAAGCCAAAGATGATGAAATAAATCAGTTTTCATCCCGTTTAAATCTTCGTATTGGTCTATATTGACCGTAACGATCGCGATGCGAAGGGCTTTGTAATAAAGCTTCATAAAACCTTGTTCAAAGGCAATCGCAATGCCAAGGAAGGATGTGCTGTCTTCCTTTGTGCGCGTGTTGCTGATAATGCGGCGCATAAAGGCTTCTGCCTTGTGACCTGTGAAATTTGACGCCTCAATCGTCAGGGCGTCGTGACGCTGCCCTTCATGATGCGGGATAATAAAAAAGGATAAACCAGGATTCATATCGCTGATTGTATTGGCTAATTGCTGGCAATATGTTTTGGCGTTTTTGTATAAAATAGACATGGGAACCCGTTGCAAAGATATTCTGTACAGAATGTTATCATAAAAATTGCATAATTTGTAGTTGTCTGATAATAATTCGCATTTGTTTATTTGACCTACGCATTATAATGTGTAGGATGCAACAGTTAACACAAGTGTAACGACTTAAGACATAAAGATAAAGGGTCTCGAAAATGTCAGGATTAATGGCTGGTAAGCGTGGTTTAATTATGGGCGTAGCAAATGATCGCTCGATTGCGTGGGGTATCGCTAAGGCGCTACACGCACAAGGCGCTGAGCTAGCGTTCACATATCAAGGCGAAGCATTAGAACGTCGCGTAAAGCCATTGGCTGAAAAAATTGGTGCGGAAATTTTGGTGCCATGTGACGTAACGGACGATGCAAGCGTTGACGAGACATTTGATGTTTTGGCGAAAAAATGGGGCAAGATTGATTTTGTCGTTCACGCCATCGCATTCTCTGACAAAAACGAATTGGACGGTTTGTATTTGAATACAACACGTGAAAACTTCCTTCGCACGATGGATATTTCAGTTTACTCATTCACTAAAGTTGCACAAAAAGCGGCATCTTTGATGAATGACGGCGGTTCATTGATAACACTTAGCTATTACGGCGCGGAACGCGTTATGCCACATTATAACGTCATGGGCGTTGCAAAAGCGGCATTGGAAGCATCTGTACGTTATTTGGCGACTGACTTGGGTAAAGATGGCATCCGTGTTAACGCAATTTCTGCGGGTCCAATCAAAACATTAGCGGCAAGTGGTATTGGTGACTTCCGTTATATCCTAAAATGGAATGAATTGAACTCTCCACTTAAACGTAACGTCACAATTGATGAAGTTGGTAATAGCGGTCTATATTTGCTATCTGACCTTGGCGCAGGCGTTACAGGTGAAGTATTGCACGTAGATTCTGGTTACCACACAGTGGGCATGGTTTCTATTGATGCAGCTGCGGAAACAGCAGAATTGCTCAGTAGCATCAAGCCAAAAGCTGAAGAAGCGGCTGAATAAAACAAAAGGAAAGGGCAAGACTATGTTGTGGTTTAAACCATATAGTGTTGCTGACCTTGAAGGATTTCGTAATGCCAATATGGGAACCCATGTTGGCATTCGTTTTGAAGAGGTTGGTGACGATTATATTAAGGCATCTATGCCAGTGGATCATCGCACGGTTCAGCCTTTCGGCATTTTGCATGGCGGTGCGTCTTGCGTTTTGTCTGAGACATTAGGCTCAGTTGCCGCATGGATGTGCGTAAACCCAGATGAGCAAATGGTTGTCGGGATTGAGATTAATGCCAATCATATCCGATCCGTCCGTGAGGGCCGCGTAATCGGGACATGTACGCCATTTCAAACAGGCCGTAAATTGCATGTCTGGCAAACCGAAATTCACGAAGAAGCCACAGGCAAACTTGTCTGCGTCAGCCGTCTATCGGTCATGATATTAGATAAACCCGCCGCGGCTGCTTAAACGCGCTTAAGGTGCGCTTTTAAACGTCTATCATAGAGCACTGATTTTTCAATAAAATTGCCTTTACCTCTATTGGTCATTTGCAGCACGGGATTGTCATCATGATCGACAAGCCATCCTGCGGAGAGACGCTCACCTTTAAGCGTTGCAAGGCGGCATTTTGACCAGAAAATTTGCATCGGCAATTCACGGTCTGTGACCCATGCCTTATAAAAACTTTCCTGTAAATCGGATAAATAGGCCGCGCGTTCTATAATTGTATCACTGTTTTTGCCAAGATTTTCAACATATTGGCGGCTATGGTTGAAAATTGGGAAGACCGTATCAAGCAGCATTAAATCTTTATCGGTCGTATGTTTTGGGCTTAAGAAACCTAAATTACGCGCCCCAGTATCATGCGGCGTACCGAGCGTAGCTGCAAAGTCTTTACCGACATTTTCAGCGTTTTGATGGATTTTTGTGTTGTATGGCAGTAGTCCTGGCATGATCTGCAAATTAAATTGCGGCATACGGATTATACCAATCGGCGGGGCGGAGCGTTGATGGAATACATGCCCATATTCGCAATATGTATTTGGGGCACTTTTATCGCGATGACGCTCATATAGACGCAAGACGACACCGTAATAATTGATGAACAGGTTAAACCCGTTTTCAAATGTCTTTTGGGTTTCGTTGATATCAGGTAAAGGCAGCTGTAATTTATTAAACAGGCCTGTCAGTGGCTGTATATTTCGTAAGGTTAAATCATCATTTTTGAACAAAGGCATATCATAGCCCTGTTCGCGGATAATCGCAATCATTCCCTGTCCCCATTATTTTTTTATTATTTATTTATAATTTTTATATGGGGTGATCATAACCATCTGACCAAATAATGCCAGTGTTTTTCTTCATCTGTACAAGAGCAGAATTTCTTTATAAGATAGGCAGGGTTAGAACAATACTCTCATCTAGTTTAGGCAATCATATGAGCGGCAATTTTTTCGGAACGTTATTTCAATATATCAGCTGGGGCGAAAGCCATGGCCCAGCCATCGGCTGTGTTGTCGATGGTGTGCCGCCGCGTATTGAACTAACCGAAGCGGATATTCAGCCATTTTTGGATCGTCGCGCGCCAGGGCAATCAAAATTCACGACACAGCGCCGCGAGGCTGATCAAGTTAAAATCATGTCTGGTGTATTTGAAGGTCAAACAACAGGCACACCAATCAGCTTAGTGATCGAGAATACAGATCAGCGCTCAAAAGATTATTCAGACATTAAAGATAAATACCGTCCTGGTCATGCGGATTTCACTTATGACGCTAAATATGGCATTCGTGATTATCGTGGCGGCGGGCGTTCATCTGCACGTGAAACCGCGATGCGTGTTGCGGCAGGTGCGGTTGCACGTAAAATATTACAAACACAAATCTCGCCTGAGATCTCCATCCACGCAGGTGTGGTGCAGGTCGGTGAAATTAAGGCGGACACGCGTAATTGGGATGATGCGGAGATTAATAATAATCCATTCTTCACGCCAGATGCTAAAATCGTCAATGCCTTCGCGACATATTTGGATGCCAAACGCAAAGACGGTAGCTCAGCAGGGGCAGTAATTGAAATCCGCGCGCGCGGCATTCCTGCAGGCTTGGGTGCGCCAGTCTATGATAAGTTAAGCGCGGATATTGCCAAGGCGATGATGTCAATCAACGCTGTGAAGGCTGTTGAAATCGGCGAGGGCTTCCATGCGGCAGAGCTTGGCGGCGAAGAAAATGCCGATGAAATTTACATTAATAAAGACACGGGCGAGGCGGCCTTCACATCAAACCATGCAGGCGGCATATTAGGCGGCATTAGCAGCGGGCAAGAGATTGTTGTACGCGTAGCGTTTAAGCCAACCAGTTCTATCTTAACGCCACGCAAAACAATTACCCGTGATGGCAATGATACAGAAATCGTGACAAAAGGCCGTCATGACCCATGTGTAGGGCTGCGCGGCGCGCCAGTTTGCGAAGCCATGCTTGCCTGCGTTTTGGCTGACCATTGGCTGCGTCACAAGGCGCAATGCTTATAAATAGTCATTCATTGATTATTTACTTAGCTGATATAATATAAAGCTATCTCACATCTGCACGTTAGGGGGAAACTAATGCAGAATGAAAAAGCAGAAAAACTGCTGCCCGATATTTCAAAGCGTAAGCATGTGATTAAATTATTCGCGAACGCCGTTGCCGGCGTGTCTTTTGCCGCGTTAACCTGCGCGGCATCCGTCGGTGAATATAATTTGTTCCAAAAGAATAACGAAGTATATGCCGCGGCAGTGCAAGACCATGCCGAAGGGCGTTTGCACCTTAATCAACATTTCCTTGAAAGCCATGAGTTTAACCATCTGGCCTTTGCGCGGGATAAACATGTTTATGCGCAAGATGCTGAAATTCAGAAAAAATACCTGAACATGATCGAGCCAATTTATTTTGGTGACTTAGGTAGCCCCTTTGGCGGGCCGATTTTATTCTCCCTCGTAACGGCGTATTTCGCCGTTGGCGCACGCGATAGCTACGCCGCACATAAGGCGCAAAAGCAGGAAAATAAATTGACATAACGCGGCGCAATGTTTTATAACAACGCATGTTATAAAATAAGGTGTTCTAATTATGGCTCAAGATCATTTTGATTCAATAAGCAATGACATTAAAAAATACACGTCGAAGCATAAGGCGCGCAGTGGTTTCGCCAGTTATATGAAAGAAATGACTTGCGGCGCGATCTTTGCTTCAGCGGTCTCTTTCGGTATTCATTACGGTATCGTGAAGCCGCTATATGATGAGCAACCGCTTTTGGATGCGCAGGCACAGATGGAGAAAGGTACATTGGTTGTGCCGCCAGAATTCTTTGCTGAATATCAAGAAAAATGTATCCGTAGTAAAATCTCTAAAAATGATAATATTAAGCTTGATCTCGAGGGCATGGATCGTGATGAAGTTATCGCGTTAAAAGATGAATATAAAAAAGCGTTAGATGGCTGCCTCGATAAAGATTATCAGGAACAAGAGCTTACGCAGCTCGAATATGTTGAAAGCCTAGAAATGACGAATGGCTTTTTTGCATTCGGTGTAAATACCGCCGTCGCAACAACTTTTTATCTTCTCATGCTCGGTTATGGTAGATTATCAGCCAATAGCTATGAGAAAAAGAAGAAGAAACGTGAAATAGACCTTAAGGGCTTTGAATAATAAGTCTCTTACTATATAAAGACAATATCGAATTGATAACGTAAAGGATGTTAAAAATGACCGTGCAAGCCCTCCCAAAAGCTGAATTACATATGCATATTGATGGCGCTATTGAAGCGGCTGTTGGGTATGATGTTGTTAAAAAAGCCTGTCCAGATCGCTTGGATGAATTATTCCGTACGAATGATAACGGCGAGATTGAATATAACTATGATGATTTCATCGGCTTTTTGAACTGTATTGATACGGTTGCGCCTTTAACACTACAAACACCTGATGATTACGAAACACTGACCTATAGCTACCTTAAAAATGCAGCGCAAGAAGGTCTTGTGTATTGTGAAATGATTGTTTGCCCAGGTATGTGGCATAAATCAGATACATATGATTTCGCCGATATGATGGCGGCATTTACACGCGGTATCGGCCGTGCAGAAAAAGATTTTGGCGTTTATGCCCGCTGTAAAGCAACATTGGAGCGCGGCAGCAGCACAGAAGCCGTTGAGAAAAACTGGTGGGCCACAAAACAGATTGTCGATAATTCTGACCACCCATATTTGGTTGGTTTAGACCTTGCAAACTATGAACAGCTTGGTGACATTCCGGGCCATAAAATCTTCTTTGATTATATTGAACAGCATCAGAAAAAACCGTTATTGGTATCTATGCATGCGGGTGAAAACGCGGGTCCACAAAATATTCAAGACGCAATGGATGCAGGCGCAAAGCGCGGCGGTCATATCACATGTGTCATGGAAGACCCTGCCTTGTTGCAAAAAGTTATCGATGCAAAATTCCATGGTGAAATTTGTTTGTCTAGTAACGCTTTCTCAAAAGCGGTTCCAAAATTAGAAGATCACCGCCTGACGGATATTTATAATGCGGGCGTACGTATTTCATTGAATACGGATGACCCTACATTCTTCTTCACAACAATCGGTAAAGAATACCAAATTGCCCAAGATGTTTTTGGCTTAACTGATATGCAGTTGGTAGATATTACATTGATGGCGATTGAAGATTCTTTCGCAGAAGATGCCTGCAAAGTAAAATGCGTCGAACGCGTTTATGACTTGATTGAAAACGCCTATAACTACACACGTCAAGACGTTGTAGCAAAACGCGGTTCAGGTAAAGCGGCAGATCAGCCAAAATTGAAATAAGCTGATCAGCATAACAGAATTAAAAAAAGCCGCGCAGATCACTGGGCGGCTTTTTATATGTATGCTTCAAAAATTACACATATGAAATGCGTAGAATTTCGTAATCCTTTTCACCTTTTGGTGTTTTCACAGAAATTGAATCGCCTTCGCTTTTGCCAATCATTGCGCGACAAATTGGTGCGCTGATAGAAAGCTTGCCGCTTTCAAGGTCAGCTTCGTGGTCACCAACGATTTGATATTCAGTTTCTTCTTCGGTGTCTTCATCAATAACCAATACGGTGGCGCCAAATTTAACTGTGTCGCTGCCGTGTAGGCTTTTCGGGTCGATGATTTGTGCACGTGATATCACAGCTTCAAGCTCCATGATACGGCCTTCAATAAAGCTTTGTTGTTCACGCGCCGCGTGATATTCGGCATTTTCAGACAAATCACCATGTTCACGCGCTGTTGCAATCGCCTCAATCACTTTTGGACGTTGCACAGATTTTAAATCTTTTAGTTCGGCTTCTAATACTGTGTAGCCTTGTTTAGTTACTGGAATTTTTTCCATTTTCGTTGTCACCATTCGTTTCTAATAAAAAATGCCCCGATTTAGGGCGTTGTCAATTTTAAGAATGAAAGCCTAGATTAATGATATTCCCCGCCTGCGGTCAACATAAATTTAATGCTGTGGCGCTTTAATTAACGCCTTCCAGTCAGGGTGAAGCATGCCTTTTTTTGCAAGTTCTTTGGTCACATGCTGCACGCGGATGATGCCAATCGCCATATCAAATATTTCCTGAAGGCAGGTTAGCCCGTCATAAGGGCGGCCTTCATTTTTGAGGCGAGTCATATTGCGCATATAATCGGTTTGCCAAACGCCAATGATTGTATCGTTAAATAACTTCATACTATCCATGACAAGGTTATCAAATTCCAGCGCTTGTTTTGGCGTTAAATACACATATTCATGCGGTTCACTTTGACCGCGCGGCGTACGGATGCACGCATAACGCATATAGGCCTTATGTTCTTTTAAACGGTCTTGCATTTGATAAATACGCTGAATGAATAATTCTTCATCAGGCATATTGTTAAAATGGCGGCGACCAGTCACCATCGCGCGCTGATGCACACCATCAAGCAATGTATCTTCAGCTTGGCGCGCGGCAATTTTGGCAAGTTGATAAAATTGAAAATAGGAATCATAAAGGCTGCGCGGCAAGATTAAATACTTGATGCGCAGAGATTCAGAATTAAAATCTGATGAGATTTTATTCGGCTCTCCCATGTCCCCATACTTTTCTTATTATTGTTTTTTTTATTATAGTAATTTTCTAGCATAGGCATCGAATCTCTTCAATGCCTATTTTGTACTAACCGTTTAACACTGGATTACGCGCGGCAAGGACTTCATCCAGACGACGGCGTGGTGCGCTTAATGGGTAGTTATGCAGCGCATCGCCCTGACCATCTTTTGCAAGTTCAGCAATATGCTTCATCACGCCGATGAAACGATCAAGATTTTCTTTAGTTTCTGTCTCGGTTGGTTCAACCAGCATTGCGCCGCTCACGACAAGTGGGAAGTAAACGGTCATTGGGTGCATACCAAATTCAATCAAAGCTTTAGCAACATCCAACGTCGTTACGCCGTGGTCTTTTAGCCATTTCTCTGAGAAGAGCGCTTCATGCATGCAGCGGCCTTCAAACGGCACATGATAATCGCCCTTAAGCTGGCTAAGAATATAATTCGCCGCCAATACAGCATCACCAGAAACTTGGCGCAGGCCGTCATTACCGTGGGAGAGCATATAGCTTAGCGCGCGTACATGCATACCAAATTGACCGTTAAAGCCGCGTAGGCGACCAAGGGTCTTTGGATAATCTGCCTTACGCAGTAATTTATATGAGCCATCATCTGACTTGCCAACCAATGGTACAGGCAAATATGGCGCTAGTTCTTCAGTACAGCAAATTGGGCCTGAACCCGGGCCGCCGCCGCCATGTGGGGTCGAGAATGTTTTATGCAGGTTAATATGCATTACATCCACGCCGAAATCCGCGGGCTTAATACGGCCCACAAGCGCGTTAAAATTCGCGCCATCGCAATAGAAATAACCGCCTGCTTTATGTAGCAGATCGGCAATCTCGATAATTTCACGTTCAAATAAGCCGCATGTATTCGGGTTAGTCACCATCATACCGGCGATATTCTCACCATCGCCAAGTGCTTCTTTAAAAGCTTCAACACTTAGGCGGCCAGTTTCTTTTGTCGAAATGGTTTTGACTTTAAAGCCGCACATCGACGCAGTCGCAGGGTTTGTGCCATGTGCTGAATCAGGGATAAGCAATGTGTCTTTATGATGCATACCCGCATCGCGCAATTTCGCACGGATAACCATGATACCCGCATATTCGCCATGTGCACCAGCAGCAGGTGATAACGCAACGCCCGGTAAGCCAGTTAACTGGCCTAGCCAATCTTGCAATTCATGCATTAGCGCCAAAGCGCCTTGTACAGTTTGTTCTGGCTGCAATGGGTGGATATGCGCAAAACCCGGAAGGCGCGCCATTTTCTCGTTCAGGCGCGGGTTATGCTTCATTGTGCATGACCCAAGCGGGAAGAAACCATGGTCGATGGAATAATTCAATGTTGATAGACGCACAAAGTGGCGCAGCACTTGCGGCTCACTCAAATTTGGCAGGCCTGTTTCAGTGCGCTGTGCTATACCCGTTTTGTTGATGCCGCCTTGTACTGGGGCAAGGTCAACGCCGCTATGGTCGGTTTGCTTATGATCCCACAAGAATTTCTCATCATATTGCAAAGCGCGGTTATGATCCGTCTTTGGGTCAAATTGTTTAGAATCGCAATTGTCTTGATAATCTACAGCCATATCTGCGCACATCTTCGTTCACCATTACAAAATAAAATATGAACTCAGTATAAAACGCAGCTATATCTTTGCCTAGAGGGCAGAGATTTTAATTAACATGCTTATTTTTCTGCTGTAGGTAGGGCAGAGCCCATGCCGTCAGTTTTTTTACGAGAAAAGCTAATATTAGATAGAAGACCGTCGTGGTCAAAGCTGAATGCATATGTCTTTGTACGTTCTGTTGTGCCGCCGACATGCTCGCCGACGTAAGGTAAAAACGTTTGTGGCTTTATTGTGTATAATCCATTTATGTATAAAAGATGTTTATAGCCTTTGGAGTCAGTCGACTTGGATGTCGGCTGACCTAAGGCTTCTTCTACATCTGATATATGTGTTTCGCCAATATTAAAGGCTTCTAATTGATCAGCGTGAATCTCCTGACCAGAGATAGCACAGGCTGATAATAATAATAGCGAAACTAGGATGGTGAATTTATGCATAAGAGGTCTATTTCTTAACAATACTCGCTAGATCCGAAATGGCCTCCAAGCTAGCTTCTTGTAAAGAAGTTAAGGCGCCACCACATGCGGAAGTTTCTTTTGTTACAGATTTTGAAATCTTAAAGGGCTTATTTCGACCAGAAGCATAATTTATAGTGCCAGAAATTTCGACAAGTGATTGGCAACGCCCTGTGGCGAAACCATCAATTACACATTTGAAATTACTTCGCGCCCAATCAGGGGTCACGCTTATATCGAATTTGTCTGTGTTATTAATTTCATTGTCTTTATCAACCAAATTTAATGCTTCAATCAAATCATTTTTAAGGTCTAGATCATATTTATGTGCGCTGCAACCAAGGCCTAAAGCTGTTGCTTGATGGTTTAGTTTATCAGCAGATGCCAGATTAATTTGTAGATTTGATTTGTTTAGCTTGTTTAGATAAGCATTTCTAATTTCAACATCAACATCCTTAGTGCTTACGTTGTGTACGCAAGCACTAAGAGTAAAAACAAGAATTATCAGTAAAGGAAATTTATTCATTGATCGTCTTCTTTGGTGTGTAAGCTACAGTTGTTTTTTCAAAGCCAAGTTCATCACCAATATATTCAGCGAATTGAGCTGCTAGTTTCTCGCGAACGCCGCCGCCGCGTATGGCTAGGCCAAGAAGGCCGCCAGAGCCTTTAAAAACATCAACATAAAACTCACTTAATAGCTCTTTTGTTTTTGAATCATTTACCTTAACTGAGCCAGATAGTTGGTCGATATCACCAATAAGAATTGTGGCAACAGCATTCGCAAGTTTAAGGTTGTCAACTTCAATAGTAATATCGGCTTGGTTAACACCATTACCATCGCGCTCTTCTAATGACTTAGCGGCAACTTCCTTAAACGAGACGTTGAAGGGTTGGTATTGAATTTCTTCTGGTGTACCACTCTCCTGACCTTTTGAAGCAAGTTTAGAGTCTAGGGCGGAGATTTTTTCTACGCTAAGGTCGCTATATGTCACTTTAATATTTTTGATATTCAGGGCGCCACGATAGTTTTGATCTAGTGGTTGAATAACTTTTGTATGTTGTGGGGCACAGGCTGAAAGCATGACTAAAACAGCCAAAGCGGTAATTTTACGCATAGAACTTACTCCATAGATATTGAAAAATGATCTTTGGTTTATAAACAAAAAATCTATTCAATCAAGAGTTTTTGTAATGGCATAGCTCTATATGTGTATAAGCTTATCTACCGCACTTGCGCCCGCGCCGATTATGCCCATTGCGGATAAATCATACATATGGCTGCAATAGCTGAACCATTCTAGGCCCTTGCTGCAAACATGGTCGATGCTGTCCCCAATTTGGAAATTGTGGTCTGCATGATTAACCGTGACACTTTCGGCATGGGTGTTCAGATGCGCCTTATAAAGGGCAGAGAAATTATCGCCAAAGCCATATTGTGCCCAAATAAATTGGGTTGGGCGATCGATAGATTCGATCATATAGCGGCATGATTTATGATCAAATAACTTGCAGCTTTCAACCAATGACGGCGTTAAATAGGCGACTGGATTAAGAAGGCTTTGATACACGCCCAATTCACGGCGATAGCTGTAACCAGATTCAACAAAATTCTCATAGGGTACAAAGCAAGGCTCAATTAAGCTTTGACCATCGCAATCCGCATTGGCAAGCGCTGTGGCGAATGCCGTTAAGCCATGCGCCATGATATGGATGTTTTTATAATAAACGCGCAGCTGTTCACAAATTTGGCGTAAGTCTTCCGCCATATGACCAAGAGTGATGTTATCAAAATTACGTGCATCTGGCGCGCTATGGCTAAGGGACAAGCGAATAACATCATAGCCATTTTGATTATAATATTTACGCAGAGACTGCATCATATGTGAATGTAAATCTTGCTCACATATGACGGGGAGGAGCACGACTTTACCAATATTCATCTGACCATTCAAACGCGCAGGCGTGTTGATTATGCCATGAATTGTGTAATGGTCTTTGGTTGTAAGGGTATAGGCGCGGTCAAGGCTGCTGATCGACATATAATCCATCCATATAAATATCTGCGATAAAAACGAAGCGAATGCTTCCAAAGAACGTCAAAAAAGGAATCTTATGACCATTCCATTTTACCGCGCCAAACGCAGGCACTCAATTTACTGGATGGAGTTATCAACGGATATCTTACAAAACCGCCTTTAATGCATTAACCAAAATATCCATATCGCTTTCTTCGGTTTGTTCTGTGGCGCAAATGAGGAGGCGGTTGCCGTCTAAGGCGAGGCCTGCGATGATGTTGTCATGGGTTAATTCATTGACGATATCATGTGCGTCTTTCGGCAGGGTGATGACGAATTCATTGAAGAAATTGTCATTTTCAACTTTTACGCCATCGATAGACGAAAGCTTATTCGCCAAAAGGACGGCGCGTTCGTTGTTAAGTTGTGCCAATTGGCGGAAACCAAGGTCGCCAAGCAACGCCATATGGACTGTGAAGGCGAGGGCACATAGCCCTTGATTGGTACAAATATTTGATGTCGCTTTATCGCGGCGGATATGTTGCTCGCGGGTCGAGAGCGTGAGGACATAGCCGTCTTTACCATCGGCATCAAGGGTTTTACCGCATAGGCGACCTGGCATTTGACGGAGATAATCTTTACGGCAGGCAAAGAACCCAAGATGTGGACCGCCGAAGCTCATCGGCAGGCCAATGCTTTGGCCTTCACCGCAAACAATGTCCGCCTCAACTGGGGCAGGAAGCATGCCAAGGGATATGATCTCCGTAATCACGACAATCAGTAATGCGCCAAGTGCATCGGCTTTTTCACGCCAGATTTGGTATTTTTCAGGGCGGCCATAGAAGTCAGGCGACTGAATAACAATTGCCGCAATATCTTCGCTATGGTCAGCGCCGACAATGGCATCGTCTTTTAGGTAAGTTGTAAGTGTTTCGTGATAATCAGGATTAATATCATTCGCGATGATGATTTTCTCACGGCGTGTAACGCGCATCGCCATTAAGGCGGCTTCGGCAAGGGCGGTCGCACCATCATAAAGGGATGCGTTGGCAACATCTTGCCCCGTAAGCTTGGCAATCATGGTTTGGAATTCATAAATGACCTGTAATGTCCCTTGGGCAATTTCTGGCTGATAAGGGGTGTAGGCGGTCAGGAATTCACTGCGCTGTATCACGTAATCCACACTGGCTGGAATGTGGTGGTTATAAACGCCCGCGCCAAGGAAGAAGGGCGCTGTCGCCGCATTGATATTTTGGTTCGCATAGCGGCCAAGATGGCGTTCAACCTGCATTTCGGTTTTATGCGCCGGTAGAGATTCGATTAAGGCATCGTTATAAGCGCTATCCGGAACGTCTTCATAGAGTTCGCGCATATTCTTAGCGCCTGTCGCAGCAAGCATATCTTCACGATCTTTGGCGGATAACGGTAAATAACGCATATTTGGCCTCATCTAAATAAATAAGAATGGAATGAGGATATAATAAATTATCTGCGCCGTTCAGCAAGGCTATGCCCGTAAACAGGGCAGATTATGCACAAACAAAAACCGCCCTGTTTGCACAGAGCGGTTTTATTGAATTCTGTTATAAAATCTTATGCGACTTTGACGCTTGGCGCAGCATATACGCGGTTTTCAAGTGTCGCGATACCAGCTTCTGGTAATGCGTAACAATTGTGTGAAATTGCGCGTAGGGCGTTAAGTGTTTCAATCTTTCCTAGATTTTTACAACTCTCTGAAATAAGTCCTGCTTTCATGCTGCACCTCTTTTGTTTTATTTATCGTTACCTTCACCATGACTCGTTTTGGGACGCCTGTCAATGCAGATTCAAAAAATAATGAAATATAATGTTAATAACTATTTTGAATGGGTAATTATATTACAGGGCATTGTTTTGTCATCCCGACCGTAGCGGAGGGATCTCATGTTTTGTGCGCGTTATGGTGTTTGGTGAATTAGATTCCTCGGCTACCCTCGGAATGACAAGGCTAAGTTTTTGCATAAAAAAACCGCCCATGCGGACGGTTTTTTAGAATTCTTTAAATCAACGCAATATTAAATGCGTGGTGCTGGGCCTTTATTTGCATGAATGCTGTGGCCAGTCTCTGGAATTGAAGAAACACGAAGTTTATTCAACATAGACGGCGCTAGAGCGCTTCTCATATTCATCAAATGTGTAGTTGTATTACCTGCACGAGTCATTTTTGCACCTTACTTTCTACTTACTCACTATTACCTGTATTTTTTTCATATGCCTCTATATCGTTCTCGACAAAGATGTCGACGAACTCTTCATATGAAACTTTATTTACGTATGCGGTATATACGTCACCATGTCCCAATTCGATCACCTTGTCAAGAGGCTTCTTGTCGTCTTTTAGTTCATGGAATTCATTAGCAAGTATACACATATATTTAGTTATGTCAACACTTTTTGTGAGGACGCGCTGACAATATGTAATATCATCCATGTCTTCAGTTGGTCGGGTCGCACCCATCAAGGCTTGCTCAAGCTCACGGATACCAAGGCCTAACGCCATGGCGATGATAGATTCAAGGCCGTTATACTCAGGTGGCGCGAAGAGGGTGATGCTTTTTTCATCAGGGCTGAGATATGTAATTTCTTTGCCACGCAATACATTAATCGGGAATTTATAACGTTCGAGCAATTTCAGTAAAGTTTGACCTGTTGGCACTTTACCAAGTGTTTCACGTGCCTTTTGAAGAACTACTTCATGATGTTCATGGCGCAGCGCGTCCAATGCACCGGGCTGACCCATTTGAGAGAAGGGGCCCTGAAGTTCGCTTTCTGTCTTGTGATTATTATCGATGTTCATAAATTGTATTCTCTCTCAACTTCAACTTAAATTTTGCCGGATCAAGCTTTGTTTATTCTGTTCTTGTTAGTGATCCATTTTATGATAGGCCGGTGTCGAGCGTATCATCATATATATGTTATTAATGCGTACTGTGCCGTCTTTACTGACGAAAACATCACCTTTAACGAGGCTACCTTGATACACAAGGCAGGCTTTCACTTCTATACTGCCATCAGAATGTTTAATAATTTGTGGCGCGGTGAAGTTATTTCTAAGCTGGCCTTGCTGCTCCATATCAAGCAGATCAAAGAAAACAAGGCTTTCTAAATCTTCAATCACATAAATATCGCCTTCAGGATCTGGCGCATTTTTGTAAAAGAAATTGACGTATGGAATGACGGTTTCTTCGCTTAAATTAAACGTGTCGTTACGCAATGCGTGTAGGATTGGTGTTGTTGATCCATCAAGGTAAAATACAGCGCTACCGTTCTGTGGCGTATTTTCATTAACCAGATAATCAAGCGAGATCATCGGTAAAGCCGCGTAATTGGTTAAGCGGTATAATGCGTAATTATCCAAAAATGGTAAAGTCGCGCGGCGCGCTTCGCTTGTTTGCGCTGAAAATAACACAGATGCTGATCCAGCTTTCTGTATCAGTGCTTCGGTCGCTTTGCGGTCTAAACGTTGCCAATCCATATAATATTAACCTAGCTTCGGCGTGAGACGCCAAAGAAAAAAATGAAGATTTTAAATTCTGCCTAGGGGACAGACCCTGAATAATATAATCAATCTATAGGTATGATCAAGCTGCGATGCAACTTTGTCCCTTTTTACTGTGCATATTATCCAATGCGTCTTTGATTAAATCAAAGTGATTTTCGGCGACCTTATGGCTCTCCGAAAGCGTACGGCGCCAAGCTTTAGCACCTTTTTCACCTTGATAAAGACCTAGTATATGGCGGGCGATAGATTTCACAGGTGTGCCGCAGCGTTCATATTCACTGCGTGCATAATCAATCATTTTCAGTGCAACTTCATCGCGCGACAGCACAGATTCGTTGCCATAGATATGGCGTTCAATTTCTGCCAATATATATGGATTCTGATAAGCTTCGCGGCCAATCATCACGCCGTCGGTTAACGCCAATTGTTCATTTATCTGCTCAAGCGTCTGAATGCCGCCATTAATAAGGAAGCGAAGTTCTGGGAAATCCTGCTTTAATTGATGCACAACGTCATAGCGTAGCGGCGGAATTTCACGATTCTGTTTTGGGCTTAGGCCTTTTAACCATGCTTTACGGGCGTGAATGATGAATTCATTGCAGCCAGATTCGGCTGTGGTCGCAATAAAGTCCTTCAAGAAGTCGTAACTTTCAAATTCATCAACGCCGATGCGGCATTTTAATGTGACTTCAGCATCGGTGGCGCTGCGCATTGCACTTAAACATTCACGCACTTTATCGGGTGTCTTCATTAAGCATGCACCAAACGCGCCGCTTTGCACGCGGTCACTTGGGCAGCCACAATTTAAATTGATCTCGTCATATTTATAAGGCGCGGCTATTTCGCAGCATTTCGCGAGGTCAGCAGGGTTAGAGCCGCCAAGCTGTAAGGCAATTGGATGTTCGCTATCGTGAAAATGCAAGTGGCGGTCAACATCGCCATGTAGTAACGCGCCGCATGTGATCATTTCAGTATATAGCTTCACATTTGGTGAAATTTGGCGCAGGAAATAGCGGCAATGACGATCGGTCCAATCGATCATTGGGGCAATGCGAATATCCGCTTTATTGTTTATTACCTGCTTATTATCCATATTTATACTTGACCAGAGCCGTTAGCTTTATAACTATTGAGTATCAGTGTTATATTTTCTATAAAACGACAGAGTCAAGTAAAGATTATGCTTCGCATCGCATTAAGCCTTATATTCACCGCCGTTATCTATATGTCTAGCGCCACAAATCTGCCTGTTTTAGGCATGGTGAATCATGCCGCGGCGGCGGATGCGAAATTTGGCAAAGTGACTGGATTACCGATCCCGCGTTTTGTGACATTACGTTCATCTAAGGTCAATGCCCGCACTGGGCCAGCGCTGCGTTACCCAATCCAGTGGGTCTATAAACGTGATAATTTACCTGTTGAAGTTACCGCTGAATTTGATGCGTGGCGTCAGATCCGCGATATGGATGGATCAATCAGCTGGGTACATAGTTCATTGCTTTCAGGACAGCGTATGGGGCTTATCCACAAACTTGATGCGGAACAAGAAACCATCCCAGCTTATAAAAAACCTGACCCTCAAAGCCGTAAAGTTTTAGCCTTAGAGCGTGACGCCATTGGTGAAATCAAGAAATGCCAAGGCTCATATTGTCAGCTTGATTTTAAAGCTTATCGGGGATGGGTTGAAAAAAAATATATATGGGGCATTTACCCTGATGAAGTAATTGAGTAACGTTTTCTTATGATTCTGAATTAACAGAATCAAACGCGTAAATTTCTAGGTCATTTGGCATTCGCCTTTTCACACTGGCCTAACCACAAAGATCAACACCCGCGTAATTCTACGCATAAACTAATGTAAGCACAGCTATGTCCTTAGCCTTTGAGTCGAATATTAAAGCCAATACGGCGCTAGAAATGACACGATATGTGGCAACATTATCCTATGTGCGTGGCAAGGGGATTGATGTGTTCATGGCCTTGCAGCTTTATGCAGGGGTGATGGTTGAAACCGCCTTATATTTTGAATCGCCGCTTGATGCGCTTGAAGCGATCCTCGATAAATTCACGGCGCGTATGGCGAAAAAGCCATATAGCGGGAATTTGCCACTTTTTGTATGTCCACCAGCTTATATCATCGAAGATAACGCAGAGCGCGGGCGCGAACTTGCACGCCAGTTAATGTGTGATTGGGAACATGATATTTTCGGCTTCGTCGATTTAATCACATATCTTGCCTATCACAATCTAAGTGAGTGGGATAATCAGGATATTCCAATTGATGAAAGCAGCCGTTTGGTTATTGAATGTGCATGGCGCGCAATGGCCTATGAAATCGCGGCGCAGGAATTATGCGATGCCTCGCTTGACCATATGATGATCAAAAATGAATGGGAATTGGCGGATTGTCTTGTGTCATTAAGTGGCGCAGCAGGCCATTACCTTGGCAAAGATCATGTTGGTAAAGCGGAGAAATCTCCAGAAGAACGCCTTTATGTTGGTGAGTTTTCAGGGATGAGCTTCCCAGTGCAGTTTGACGAAGTAGTCTTTGTTATGACGCGCGAAGCAGCACGTCACGGCGTAACCAATGGTGAAGATTGGCGTGCAGGATTAGCCGCGAATGACTGCCCAATTTATGCGCCAGTTGATGTTGTAAATTCATTTAAACCATATTGCGAAAGCTTGCTGCCGATCTTGCGTATGGATAATAGCTGCGATTTTGCTGTGGCCTGCGCTAAAGCGGCTGGCCGTATGATTGCGGTTGTCTCAGGCGGAGAAGAACCTGAGATCGCGCCAGTTATTTCCAAGCCTTTGGCCTTGGCCGCTTTGATGGAAATGTATAAAGCCAGCGCTCAAAACTAAGTTATTTAAGCGATTTTTGTCTAATGCGTGAGCCCTTATATCATAAGGGCTTTTGTCGTTTTTGGGGATTTATCAGCAGTCAGATGTTTATTTTTGACAAAAAATGTTTGCGCCTGCAACGAACTATCAGTATAAAAAAGCCATGTCAGTACAAACAGAAAAAATAGACGATATGACTTTTGAGCAAAAATCTTCTTATTCATTTGAGGAAATCATCACCTGTGGTGAAGGCAAAATGTTTGGCCCAGGTAATGCACAGCTTCCACTTCCACCTATGTTGATGTTTGATCGCATCACACATGTTTCGGAAGAGGGCGGTGAGTTCGGCAAAGGTCAGATTGTGGCTGAATTTGATATTAAGCCAGACCTATGGTTCTTTGAATGTCACTTCAAAGGCGACCCTGTAATGCCAGGCTGTTTGGGCCTTGATGCGTTATGGCAGCTTGTTGGTTTTTACCTTGGCTGGCTTGGTGCACCTGGTTCAGGTCGTGCGCTTGGCTTAGGTGAGCTTAAGTTGACAGATCAAATCTTGCCGACAACAAAACTCGTCAAATACGAAATTAACTTTAAGCGCGTAATCAACCGCCGCCTTGTCATGGGTATTGCTGATGGCAAAGTCATTGCAGACGGTAAAGTGATTTACGAAGCAAAAGACCTTAAAGTCGGCCTTTTTGATAATTCAAAAAAAGAAGCTTGAATGTAAGTCTTTTGCGCTCTGCGTAAACGTATAACTTTCAAATCAACGAAAAGAGTAGAAAATGATGAAACCAATTACACCGCGTCGTGTTGTGGTCACTGGCCTTGGGATCGTTTCCTGTATCGGGAATTCACAAGAAGAAGTGGTTGCGTCCCTTAAGGCAGGCAAATCGGGAATTAGTTTTTCTCAGGAATATGCAGATCTGGGCTTCCGCTCACAGGTCTATGGTAAGCCAAATATTGATTTGGAAGAGCTTGTTGACCGCCGTATGCGCCGTTTCATGGGCGATGGTGCACAATATTGCTATGTGGCGATGAATGATGCGATTAAAGATGCGGGGCTAAGCGAAGACCAAGTGTCGAGTACACGCACAGGCCTTATCATTGGTACAGGCGGCCCATCGGCAACAAACCAAGTTTTGGCCGCGAACACAGCCAAAGAAAAAACACCAAAGCGCGTTGGCCCTTATCAAGTGCCACGTTGTATGTCATCAACCGCGAGTGCGACACTTTCAACATATATGAAGATTAAGGGTGTGAACTACTCAATTTCTTCTGCATGTTCGACATCAGGTCACTGTATCGGTAACGCGGCTGAACAAATCATGTATGGCAAGCAAGACATCGTTTTTGCAGGCGGCGGCGAAGAGCTGAGCTGGGAACTATCATGTTTGTTTGATGGTATGGGCGCAATGTCGTCTAAATATAACGACACACCAGAAAAAGCGTCTCGTGCATATGACTCGGGCCGTGATGGTTTCGTTATTGCAGGCGGCGCAGGTATTCTTGTTCTTGAAGAATATGAACACGCAAAAGCGCGCGGCGCGAAAATCTACGCTGAGCTAACAGGTTATGGCGCGACATCTGACGGTCATGACATGGTTGCCCCAAGCGGTGAAGGCGCAGTACGCTGTATGCAACAAGCCCTTGAAACAGTTGACGGTGGTGTGGATTACATCAATACACATGGTACATCAACGCCAGTAGGTGACATCACTGAACTTGAAGGTATTCGTAAGGTCTTTGAAGGCCGCGGCGAAAAAGTCCCTGCGTTCAGCTCAACAAAATCTATGACAGGTCACTCTTTGGGCGGTACATCTGCACAAGAAGCGATTTACAGCTTGCTGATGATGAAACACGGCTTTATCTGCCCAAGCATCAATGTTGAAAACAAAGATGAAGGTGCAGAAGGTCTAGACCTTGTGACTGAGTGTCGTGAAGGTGTGGAGCTTAAAACTGTTCTTTCAAACAGCTTTGGTTTCGGCGGTACGAATTGTTGTTTGGCTTTCTCAAAAGTCGAATAAGCTTTTAGCGATTAAATAGAAAAATAAGAATATGAGCGATTCAAAACTATTTTCCGGCAAACGTGGCCTTATCATGGGCGTTGCCAATGACAAATCAATAGCCTGGGGTATGGCACAAGCGTTATATGAACATGGCGCTGAAATTGCCTATACATACCAAGGCGATGCGTTCAAAAAACGCGTTGAAGGTTTGGTTGCACCTTATGGTTCTAAATTGCTTATGCCTTGTGACGTTAGCCGTGAAGAAGATATCGCCGCTGTATTTGATACGCTAAAGCAAGAATGGGGCAGCATTGATTTCATCATTCATGCGGTTGCCTATTCAAATAAAGAAGAACTTAAAGGCCGTTACGTTGATACGACGCTAGAAAACTTCTTACACACAATGCATATCTCTTGTTATTCATTCACATCCGTAATGAAACATGCAGAACCGTTAATGAGCAATGGCGGCGCAGCGGTAACGCTCAGCTATTATGGCGCTGAAAAAGTCATGCCGAATTACAACGTGATGGGCGTTGCGAAAGCGGCTCTCGAAGCGTCAACACGCTATTTGGCAGCTGACCTTGGCCGTAAGAATATTCGTGTGAACGCAATTTCAGCGGGCCCAATGCGTACACTTGCAGGCTCAGCCATCGGCAGCGCGCGTAAGATCTTTAAATATAGTGAATTAACGTCACCGCTTCACCGTAGTGTAGAGCTTAAAGAAATCGGCGGCACAGGTGTTTATCTACTTAGCGACCTATCAGGCGCTGTAACAGGTGAGGTTCACTATGTTGATTGCGGCTTTAACGCCATGGGCATGTGCCCAACAGAATATTGGGAAGAATTGGCTTAAGCCAATATCTTTTCCTTTAAATAAAAAAAAGCGCCTAATGTTGTTAGGCGCTTTTGTTTTTTGTTATTTCGGCTGACAGGCTTTTGTGTGAATGTCTTTGTCCTGCAGGCTTAAGCGGATGCGTAAGCAGGGCTGATCAAATGTATATTCGCGCACAGTATATGGGCGGTCATATTGTTCAACAGCTTCGATTTTTACGCCTAGTTTTTCACAGCGTGTCTCAAAATCTTTATAGGCTGGATATTTTGGAATTTCAGCGGTTGCAGGAATAAGTGGTTCAGGCTCTTCAGCGCCAAAATTGAATAAATCGCGGAAAGAAAAAGGTTTAGGGGCGAGGGCGCTTAAGGTGATTTCTTGTCCTGAAATTGCGTATTTAACCAATGTGCTTTCAGCAAGGCTGTTGAAACAGCCGCATAAATTATCATTTGCCAGTTTGATTTGTTTTTCTAGTTCATCTGACATGATGACCTCCCATGTTTATTATTTTTATTGTTTTATTGTTTTATTTCTACGCAGGGTAGAGGGAAAACATGGGGGTGTCAATCAGGATTCAGCGGCCTCTTCAGCGCCATCATTTTGGGTGAATGTAATAATCAAATCATCCTTACGCGGCGCAATAACGGATGTCGGGTCTTGCGTGTAAAAACTCACTAAACCTGATTTCGCAATAATCCCCGTATGGACATTGCTGTCTGTATTTTCAGGGATAATCAGCTCGTCATCCTTTTTACCGACGCGCGCAATTTTAAAACGATAGCCTTCGTTAAATTGCGTATATAGGCGCTCAAGCGTGATTTGGTTATTAATGAAAGGCTGGCCTTGGACGCTGTGTGATATTTTACGGCGTTCCGATTTACTATCTTCAGCAGGCATAATACTAAAGACGCGTTCAGAGCCAAATTCATGTGCCAGATTTTCACAAATCAATGCGTTATAAGCTGGATTTGGCGTCGCGGCAATTAGCGTGTTATAGGCGGTGAAATCTAACGTAAATTCAGTTTCATCTGAAAGCAACTCCCCATGATAAACAGGGATGTCCGCAAGCTTAGCTTTACTCAGTGATGACCAGTTATTGTCAATGATGATCACAGGGACTTCACGCGCCTTCAATGTTTCAGCGAGCTGTATTGACCATTCATAACCACCTACAATCATCACACCATTTTGTTCTGGCGAAGTCAGTTTTAATTTCTCTGCCAGTGGTTTGACCATGAAGCTGTGGAGCGTCACGCTTATCACAACAATCGCAAAGGCGATCGGGAAGATCTGCTCACCACTTTCAAAACCGCTTTTCACCAATAACGGGCCGATGATACCCGCCATAGCCGCACAGACGATCCCACGCGGTGCAATAAGCCCTGTGAATATGACCTCGGATAATGTGATATTGGTGCCCAGGGTAGAGATAAATATCGTCAGCGGACGAATGATAAATAGAAGCGCAAAAATGAAAATGAAGCTTTTCCAATTAAGGTTTAAAAGCGCTTCTAATTCCAAATCGGCGGTAAGCAGGAGGAATAAGCCTGAAACGAGAAGTAGGGTGGTCGTTTCCTTAAAGCGTTTAATTTCCTCAATACTGCGCGTGTGGATATTCGTCAGTGTAATACCAAGTACCGTGACGGCAATTAGGCCAGATTCATAGAGTAGGGCATTACAGCTAAAGAAAGCGGTCAAAACAAGGCAGACCAAAAAAGGCGCTTTAAGATATTCAGGCATATGGCCGCGCTCAAAAATACGCTTAGTTAGATGCGCCGCGCCAAAGCTTAAAAGTGTTATAATTAGAAGTGTTACACCATTCTCTGCAAAGAAAGATAAGCCTGAAATGCCTTTTGTCGTTGATACAAAATATTCATAGGCGAGAATCGCAAAAATAACGCCAAGCGGGTCATTCACAATGCCTTCCCATTTCAAGACAGAAGCCACGCGTTTATTAAGGCGCGCATGGCGCAGCATCGGCATAACGACTGTTGGCCCCGTGACAACAAGAATACCGCCTAAGGTAATCGCCGTTGGCCAATCAAGCCCTGTAATGTAATGCGCGGCCACGCTGATAAGTACCCAGCCAATCGGTGCGCCATAAAGCGTGATGCGGCGGACAACACGCTGCGTATCACGAAGTTCATGGAAATGGAGTTGTAAACTACCCTCAAAAAGGATGATCGCAACCGCAGCGGCAATAGCAGGCTTTAAAAAGTCGCCCATTAATTCATGTGGGTTGAGTGCGCCAAGCACTGGGCCAAGCAAAAAGCCACTACCGAGCAAGAAAAGAATAGCTGGGATTTTCAAACGCCACGCAACCCATTGCGATGCCATGGCAAAGAGGGCAATTAGGATGATTTGAAATGATAATGTATCCATCGGTGTAAACCTTTTATCTCAGCTATAAAAAAAGCAACATACCGCATCAGTATGTTGCTTTAAAAAATTATAGTTTTATAAAGACTTAAATGTCCATATCTAAAACTTAATACCCCACAGCATGCATCTTAGCTGCTGTATCAAGCATACGGTTTGAGAAACCCCATTCATTGTCATACCAGCTCATGACGCGTACGAATGTGCCGCCCATAACCTTTGTGCCCGCAAGTGAGAATATTGATGAATGCGGGTTGTGGTTGAAGTCTGTTGACACAAGTGGTGCATCATAGATATCCAAAATGCCTTTGAGTGGGCCTTTTGCAGCGGCGGTAACGGCAGCATTAATTTCTTCTGCTGTTGTTGCGCGGCTAGCTGTGAATTTAAGGTCAACCAATGATACATTCGGTGTCGGTACGCGGATCGCAACGCCATCCAATTTACCGTTAAGCGCCGGAAGCACTTTACCAACGGCTTTTGCCGCGCCTGTTGAAGTCGGGATCATATTAACCGCTGCCGCACGTGCACGGTGCAGGTCTTTATGCATTGTATCAACGGTGTTTTGGTCACCTGTATACGCGTGGATTGTGGTCATGAAACCTGTTTCAATACCAATCGCGTTATGGATCGCATGTGCAAATGGCGCAAGGCAGTTTGTTGTACAAGATGCGTTAGACACGATTTTATGTGCAGCTGTTAGTGCATCAGAGTTCACACCGTAAACAACAGTCAAATCTTCATCTGTTGCAGGGGCAGAGATAAGAACTTTTTTCGCGCCAGCTTCTAGGTGTTTACCCGCTGTTTCGCGAGATGTGAAAATGCCTGAACATTCAAAAACGATGTCGATGCCCATTTCACCCCATGGCAATGCCGCTGGGTCACGTTGTTGTAATGCTTTAACGGTTTTGCCGTTTACAACAATGTCGTTGCCAGACACAGAAATATCAGCTGTTGATACGCCGTGCACACTGTCATATTTCAACAAATGTGCGTTTGTATTTGAATCGGCAAGGTCGTTAATTGCCACAACCTCAATATCTGTACGGCCAGATTCAATCAATGCGCGGAACACCAAACGACCGATACGGCCAA
Source organism: Alphaproteobacteria bacterium (assembly GCA_030147745.1). Lineage (GTDB taxonomy): Bacteria > Pseudomonadota > Alphaproteobacteria > Micavibrionales > Micavibrionaceae > UBA2705. Next base: position 21,679 of record JASBUS010000037.1, on the reverse strand, counting down.
AACCATTAATCGCAACTTTTACACTCATAATATTAACTCCGTTCTGATTTTTTAAAGTTGTTCTTTGACGGCTTTCACGGTTGCATCAACCGTAATGCCGAAATGTACGTAAAGTTCTTCTGCAGGGCCTGACGCGCCAAAGCCTTTCATGCCCACAAACTTACCTTTACGGCCAATGAATTCTTCCCAGCCCATTTTACATGCGGCTTCGATCGCAACATGTGCAGGGGCGCTATCAACATAGATATTTGCTTTATAGGCATCATCTTGATCATGGAAAGTTTCAAAACATGGTACAGAGACCACCTGAGTTGGGATGCCTTCAGCTTCAAGCTTCTCAGCTGCGCCAACAGCAATTTCAACTTCTGAACCGCTGGCATAAAGAACCGCTTTAGGCGCTGCGCTTGCTTTACGCAAGATATACGCACCTTTAGCTGAAAGATTCTCAGCAGAATCCGCTTCGCTACGCAACGTTGGCAAGTTCTGACGTGTCAAAACAATCACAGACGGGCCGTGTTGGTTGTTTAACGCCAATTGCCATGCTTCGGCTGTCTCAATGCCATCACATGGACGGAATAAATGCACATTCGGCATCGCACGAAGGGAGGCAAGATGTTCAACAGGTTGGTGTGTTGGGCCATCTTCACCAAGGCCGATGGAATCGTGCGTCATCACATAGATGCTGCGTGTTTCCATTAAGGCGGCAAGGCGGATTGATGGGCGGCAATAATCCGCAAAACAAAGGAATGTACCGCCATAAGGTACGATGCCGCCGTGAAGCGCCATACCGTTCATGACTGCGGCCATGCCGTGTTCACGCACACCATAGTTAATATATTGACCGTCATAACCATTATCAGGGCCAATAAATTTATCGTGATGTGATGTTTTCGTGTTGTTTGAACCAGTCAAATCAGCAGAACCACCAATCAAAATTGGCAATTCAGGGACAAGATGCTCAAGCACCATACCTGACGCCTTACGTGTGGCAACGCTTGGCTTGTCTTTTAGGAATTCAGCTTTTGCATTGGCAATGGCTTTGTCGACAACGTCGCTAATATCTGCAGACAGGGCGACTTCGAAATTCTGGATGTTTTCTTGGCTATACCATGTTTTGCATTCAGTGCTGTGCGCTGAACCGACGCCGCGCCATAGGCTTAGAACGTCTTCTGGAATTTCAAATGCTGGGTAATCCCAATCTAGGTTCTTACGTGCGCCGGCGATTTCTTCTGCGCCTAGTGGTGAACCATGTGATGATGATTTACCTTCTTTTGTTGGCGCGCCAAAACCGATTTTTGTTTTACAGCAAATTAGGCTTGGCTTGTCAGATGTGCGTGCTTTTGCAATGGCTGCTTCAATAGCGGCATGGTCGTGGCCATCAACTTTTTGAACAGCCCAGCCATAAGCTTCAAAACGCTTGCCAACATCTTCGGTGAAGGACAGGTCTGTTTTACCATCAATGGTAATGCCGTTGTCATCATAAAGGACAATTAGCTTCGATAGATTTTGTGTGCCCGCGAAAGAGCATGCTTCATGGCTGATGCCTTCCATTAAGTCGCCGTCACTGGCAATAACATATGTGTAATGGTCAATATATTTACCATCATGCATTTTGTTCAAAATACGCTCAGCCAATGCAAAGCCAACAGCATGAGAGATCCCTTGACCAAGTGGGCCAGTGGTCATTTCAATACCTGCGCCTGGATAATATTCAGGGTGGCCATCAGTCAGCGCGGTTAACTGGCGGAAGTTTTTGATTTGATCTAATGAGATTTTCTCATAACCACAAAGGTAGTTAATCGCATAAAGCAACATGGAGCCGTGACCTGCAGAAAGGATAAAACGGTCGCGATTAGGCCAGACCGGTGCGGCGGCATCAAATTTCATAAATTTGCTGTAAAGAACTGTGGCTACATCCGCCATACCCATAGGCATCCCAGGGTGACCAGAATTGGCCGCTTGGACGGCATCCATGGCTAGCGCGCGAACGGCATTCGACATTTTCTTAAGTTGTTCGGTATTTAAATTCATTGCTACGCTTACCTCATTCATATTTACGTGCTGTGCCGCATTATTAATGCTCATGGACTATACCTCTCTTTTAAAATATGCGCACTAAGAATGCTTTGTTTTATTGAATTGGTCAACAGAGAATGGGGATATTTACTTTGCCTCTATTGACCTAATCGGCAAAAAGTGGATAGTAGGCATATTCAAAATTTTTAGTTATTATGTATTGAGGGGCCAATGAGCAGAGATGTCCTTAAAAACGCGCTAATCAGCTTAGATAACGCCGTAGCGAATTTAGAAAAAACGATTCCAGCCGTTGAAGGCAAATTGCGTGGTGCGCAGCGTGATCTATTCGCGGGTGATATGCCTCCTGTTGAAGCAAGTAATGACACGTCATTGGATGTTGATGTAATTGCCGGCCGTCTTGATGCCGCGATTGAAAAGGTTGAAACTCTTTTGGCGGAAGGACAATAATCATGTCTGAAGTTAAACTTAATATTCACGGTAAAGAATACAGCCTTGCATGTGACCCAGGCCAAGAGCAACGCATCATGGATTTGGGCATGTATGTCGACCAAAAAGCAACTGAGCTTGGCGGCGTCATGAATGAAGGGCAGCGTTTAATGCTTGCTGCATTGATGTTGGCTGACGAATTATTTGAAACCAAAGATCAGCTTTCAACTGAACAAAAAAAGGTTCAAGACCCACAAGTCATGTATGATGAAAACGGCGTCAGCGGTGAAGAAACAGAAGCGCTGGCCGAAGCAATCAACCATATGGCCTTGCGTATCGATAGCTTGGCATCACGTCTGGCTAAAGTTTAAAACGCATTAATTCATTTCATTGTTGAAAATTTATCTTCCATTCGTGCTATAATATGTACTATATCACTAGGGAAGACAGGCTGCGCTATGCGTGATGCAACATTTATCCCGGAGGCCGATGCGTTCTCGTAAGGGAGCTGTCCCTGCTTTCGTCTGCGGACTTAGGCACTACGGCGCCCACCTGGTTTAACTGGGCTTCACGAGGATACATACGCACACGGTAGGGGCGGCTTGTCTTTCTTTCTTATGCGCTTTATGATGTTTTTCAATGACAACACAAAACGATCAAAAAAATCTCATTCGGGAACAAGCTAAAAAGACGCGCAATATGCTACATATTGACGGTAATGCGGGTGAGTATCTGTCCAAACGATTCTTCGATATTTTTAGCACGACATTATCCGCTGATAAAATTATCGGCCTATATTGGCCTTTGGGTAAAGAATGCGATACGCTACCACTGATTGATGATTTACTGGCCGAGGGCTATAAGGTCGCTTTACCTTACATCCATGAAGGTGAAACGGCGCTAGATTTCTATTTATGGACGCAGGATCAACCCTTGGCACAAAGTGCCTTTGGCGCGATGCACCCTGATTTGAAAGTCGGGCATTTTGGCGCGGCTGTTGTGCCTGATGCATTGCTTTTGCCGCTTTTGGCTTATGACCGTAAAGGCAATCGTTTAGGCTATGGCGCAGGACATTATGACCGCTATATCGACTCCATACAGGCAAAAGGGCATGATCCGCTGCGTATAGGTATTGCATATATGGAGCAAATCTGTTTGTATCCACTGCCAGCCGAGCCGCATGATGTGCCGCTCGACTGTGTTTTAAATCCAAATGGATATACAAGATTTTCGGCGCGTGCGCCTGAATTAAAATAAAAACCAGAAAGTTAGATTAATGCGTATAGTCTTTTTAGGCGATGTCTTCGGAAAATCAGGCCGTAAAGCGGTGAGCCGTGAAATGCCGTTTATCCGTGAAAAATACAAGCCAGATATGGTTATCGTGAATGGCGAAAACGCCGCGCATGGCATTGGCCTTACGCAAGACATCTGTAAAGACTTCTTCGAACTTGGCGTTGATGTTATTACCACAGGTAACCATGTATGGGATCAACGCGAAATTATGCCTTATCTGGAAAAAGAAGAGCGCGTTATTCGCCCGCTAAACTTTCCTGAAGGTGCACCGGGTAAAGGGGTAGTGAATTACCGCTTGGCGGATGGCCGCGTTGTGCGTGTTATTAATGCGATGGCACGTTTATTTATGGATCCATTGGATTGCCCATTTGCAGCAATCCAAAATGTACTTAAAGATAATCCACTAAAAACCAAAAAAGCTGACGCCGTTGTGATTGATTTTCACGGCGAAGCTTCGAGTGAAAAAATGGTTATGGGTATGATGGTTGATGGTCAGGCGAGCTTCGTTGTTGGCACACACACACATATCCCAACAGCAGATACCCGCATTTTGGAGAGAGGCACAGCCTATCAAACAGATGCCGGTATGTGTGGTGATTATAACAGTGTGATCGGCACAACTTATGAAACATCTGCGCCGCGTTTTATGCGCAAATATGCAACGCCACGTATGGCGCCAGCTGATGGTGAAGGGACAGTTTGCGGTACATTTGTTGAAACAGATGACAAAACAGGCTTGGCAACAAAAATTGAACCAATCCGTTTGGGCCCGAATTTAAGCGAAACACGCTAAGCGCTATAATTAGCGCTTATGCGGGTCGATGTTATCTGGATATTTCATGAAATAACGATAGCAGGCATCGTCAAGGGCTTGGATAAGCTCTAGACCATAACGGCCGCCACTGCCTTGGATTTTACCAAGCAATACAGCGCGTATAGTTGTGTGGAAGGCTTGTACAATCTCAAGCGCTTCAATGTCTGGTCTCTCAATAACTTCTAAGAACTGAACCAATTTATCACCGATAGTGGTGACAAGTTCATAATGGAACATACCGCCATTGGCTTTTAACTGCATGCTTGGATAAAGCATCTGACGAATAAGCTTTTCGCCTTGGCGTTTTTCTTCGGGTAAGTCTAAATCAACAGCAGAATGGTCAATGCCTTCTTGCAATTGGTCAAGATACATCTCACCAAGTGGGCGGAAGTCAACGGTGTTGTTTTCAAGTAAATCTTGTGCTTTTGACAAAATATTTTGGCTCAAACCACCTGAACCAACTTTTGATTTCAAAATATTTGGAGGTTTGATGAATTCAGCGCGACGGATCGGCTTCTGATTATAGTGCGATGATGATGTTTTATCGTCTGGTTGTGTCATCTTTTTACGGCTCGTTTTCGCTTTTATTATTTATTATCGATTATATTTTGTTGCGAGTCTGTAGAGTATTTAGATTTCATCACTATCCTCTTTGGCATCTACAAAGTCAACTTCAATATCCATATCGGTAATGGTAATTTCTTCATTTTCTTTAATGCCTGCTTTACTGCGCACTTCATCTAAATGCTTGCGGGCATTTTCCAGATCCTTTTTAGTGGCATGAGACATTTCCATGCGGCCAGCAGGGAACATTTTTTCAACATCTTCCTGACGGCGGCGTGGGCCTTGATATTCACCGCTTTCTCGACGGCGGCGATCCGGGCCAACAAAGTCCTCTGACCGTACGAATTGACGTGGTTTCTCAATAATCTGGAACAGGCGTTTATATAAATCACGCGCCTTGAACGGCTTAACCAGAATCTCAGTAATTCCTTCATCGCGCGCTTCAAAAATACGATGCTTTTCAGAAAAGCCTGTCATGAGAATAATCGGGATATATGGATTGGTCGCCGTTTTATCGCGGCGGATTTTCTTGGCTAGGGTAATGCCATCCATCGGGCGCATCATCCAATCAGTGATAATAAGATCAGGATTATAGCGCTGAAATAATTCAAAAGCGGCTTCACCGTCTTTGGCGGTTAAAACATTGCCGACACCAAAAGTCAAAAGCAGGGACTTGGTGATTTGTAACATCGGTATATTGTCATCAACGACAAGGACCGTAACGGAGTTAAAATTATAAGCCATGAAATAAATTAAATATAAGAATACCTTGATATAACCAGTGAATAGTATCGCACAGATTTATGATCAATGTCTTAAAAAATTCTGATAATTAAATCTTTTTTTCAGCTTGCTTGCCTTGAAACCGTATGAAGCCAGTATTATAAAGGTTTAGAGCAAAATTCTTTTATTCAAATAAATAACATTCATGTGAGCTATAGGTCTATCAAATGGCAGGTCATTCCAAGTTTAAAAATATCATGCACCGTAAAGGTGCGCAGGACAAAAAACGCGCAAAGCTTTTCTCAAAACTAGGGCGTGAAATTACTGTGGCATCCAAAATGGGTGGGGGTGATCCTGATATGAATCCACGCTTGCGTTTGGCTATTGCGACGGCGCGTGGTCAATCTATGCCGAAAGACGGTATTGAACGTGCAATTCAAAAAGGCGTTGGCGCAGGCGAAGGTGATGATTATTTTGAAATCCGTTATGAAGGTTACGGCCCAGGCGGCGTTGCTATTATCGTTGAATGTCTGTCCGATAACAAAAACCGTACGGCATCAGACGTACGTTCAACATTTTCTAAAAATGGCGGTAACCTTGGTGAAACAGGCTCTGTCGGTTTCATGTTCGACCGCAAGGGTGAGATCATCTATGACTTCGATAAAGTTGATGCCGATGTCATGTTTGAAGCCGCGTTAGAAGCAGGCGCTGAAAATGTTGAAAGCGATGAAGAAGGTCATGAAATTACAACATCACCTGATGATTTTGCGGCTGTTCGTGATGCGCTAGAATCTAAATTTGGTGAACCACGTGAACAAGGTCTTGTTTGGCGTCCAAATGTGGATGCACAAGTTACGCCTGACCAAGCCGTATCCGTTATGAAATTGATCGAAGTCCTTGAAGATAACGATGATGTCCAAAACGTAACCAGTAATCTTGAAATGACAGAAGAGATTATGCAGAAATTGATGGAGGCGTAAGCCGTTGCAAATTACGCGCGTTTTAGGCGTTGATCCGGGATTAAATAAAACAGGCTGGGGCATAGTTGAATTTCGCTCCGGCCTTCTGCGCTTTATTGGCAGTGGTTTAATCCGCACAAAACCGATTGACCCAACGGGTAAGCGTTTGGTGCAAATTGATGAAGAGCTTCGTCAAGTTATCGCAAGTTTTTCAGTCGATGAAGCGGCGGTTGAAGAAACCTTTGTTAATCAAAACCCAGCATCAGCCTTAAAATTGGGGCAGGCGCGTGGCGTATGTTTAATGGCCGCGGCGCGCACAGGTATGGATGTCGGTGAATATGCGCCAACAGTCATCAAAAAATCTGTCGTGGGCACAGGCCGCGCGACCAAAGACCAAATGGGTATGATGATTAAAACCCTGCTGCCTGCCGTTGGTAAAATCAGTGAAGATGAAGCCGATGCTTTGGCTGTGGCGATTTGCCATGGGCATCATTTGCAGTCCAAATTAATTCAGCATAATAGCCGCGCCTTTTAAGGGAGAGAGATATGATCGCAAAACTTACCGGTAAAATTGATACCCTTGGCAGTGACTACCTGATCATCGATGTCGGCGGCGTAGGCTATATGGTGCATGCATCAGCAAAGACCTTATCCGTTATTGGTGATATCGGCAGCAATGTATCTTTATTGATTGATATGCAAGTCCGCGAAGACAGCATGACCTTGTTTGGCTTTGCATCTGCTGAAGAACAAAAATGGTTCCGTCTGTTAACATCAGTTCAAGGCGTTGGGGCAAAGGTCGGCATCGCGATTTTAAGTGCATGTCCTGCGGATCAATTGGTCGTTGCGGTGATGTCTGATGATAAAAATTTGATCCGTCAGGCCGATGGCGTGGGGCCAAAACTTGCCGTGCGTATCATCACAGAATTAAAAGATAAAGTCGCGAAGATGGACTTGAGCGGCGGCATGACGATGAGCGCAGCGCCAGCGACGTCTGCGGCGACAGGTGCATCGGTTAATGTTGCAACGGGTCAGAATGATAATCAATTAAACCAAGATGCATTATCCGCCTTGGTGAATTTGGGCTATGGCCGCGCCGAAGCGTATAAAGCCGTCGTAACCGCACGCAGCCGTTTTGAAAAAGAACCTGAACTAGGCGTCTTGATTAGCGCGGGTCTTAAGGAGTTAGCATCATGATGCAAGAAACTGGAATGCGCGCCCCTGAATTTGACCCAGTCGCTGAAGGGCTAGAACGCGGTGATGAAAATACATTACGTCCTTTATCGATAGAAGAATTTATCGGTCAGGAAAAGGCGCGTGAGAATTTACGCATTTTCGTGACGGCCGCTAAACAACGCGCCGATGCGATGGATCACGTCTTGCTTTATGGTCCGCCGGGTTTGGGTAAGACAACATTGGCACAAATCATTGCCCGCGAATTAGGCGTTGGTTTCCGCGCAACATCAGGTCCAGTCATCGCTAAGTCAGGTGATCTCGCCGCGATTTTGACCAATTTACAGCCGCATGATGTTTTGTTCATTGACGAAATTCACCGCTTAAACCCTGCAGTAGAAGAAATTCTTTACCCTGCAATGGAAGACGGTAAGCTTGATCTTGTCATCGGTGAAGGGCCTGCCGCGCGCAGTGTACAAATTGAATTGCCGCCATTCACATTGGTCGGCGCAACAACACGTAGCGGTTTGCTAACCAACCCATTGCGTGACCGTTTTGGTATTCCTGTCCGCCTTGAATTTTATAATGCGCAGGAACTAACACGCATCGTTTTACGTTTGGCCAACAAATTAGATATGGCGATTGACGAAGAGGGCGCATTAGAAATTGCCAACCGCTCACGTGGTACGCCGCGCATTGCGGGGCGTTTAACACGCCGTGTTCGTGACTTCGCCGCGGTATCCGAAGACGCCCTTGTTACGGCTGAAATCGCCGATAACGCGCTTAGCCGCCTTGAGGTTGACGCTGATGGTTTGGATTCGATGGACCGTTTATATCTGAATTGTATCGCGCAGAATTATGGCGGCGGCCCTGTTGGCGTTGATACCATCGCGGCGGCACTATCGGAAGAACGTGATGTGATTGAAGATGTGATTGAACCTTATTTGCTTCAAAAAGGGTTTATTCAACGCACCCCACGTGGGCGTGTATTGTCGCAGGCTGCTTATGGCTATATGGGCCTTAATCCACCACGCCAAGCGGCATATGCGCAGCCAAATTTTCTGGATGAGGATAAATAAACATGAAGGCGCATAGCATAGATATACGTGTATATTATGAAGATACTGATGCCGGCGGCGTTGTGTTTTATGGTAGTTATATGCGTTTTTGTGAGCGTGGGCGTACGGAACTTCTACGCGCCATCAACGTGAATAACAGTGATATTTTTGAAAGTGATGGCGTGTTTTTCGTCGTACGTAAATTAACGGCGGATTATTACTTACCCGCGCTTTTGGATGATATGTTGACCCTGACAACATCGGTTGAACGTATCGGCGGCGCGTCAATGGATATGAAACAAGTTTTAACCCGCGATGGTGTCAAAATTTTTGAAATGGATGTGGTGATGGTGTGTATCGACACCAATAAACGTCCAGCAAAATGGCCTGATGTTATTCGTAATGGCCTAAGTGAATAAACGAAACAATATATAAGTTTTTTAACGGAGAAATATAATGGCAAATGATGTAACTACAGCTGTCGGCGCAGTTGATGGCGCGGCATTAGAAGGCAGTGTCGGCGCACACGATATGACGATGCTCGGCTTGTTCATGCAGGCGGACACGATTGTTAAAATCGTAATGTTGATGTTGATTTTTGCATCAGTATGGTGCTGGTCTATCATCATCACAAAGCGTAGCCGCCTCAACGCCCTTAATAAGCGTGCGGATCGTTTTGAAGATGCCTTCTGGTCAGGTGAACCATTAGATAAATTATATGAACGCGTAAAATCACGAAGCGGCGACCCATTGCTTTCAACCTTTACCGCAGGTATGGAAGAATGGCAAACAGGCGTGGCATCAGGTATTCCATCATCAGTTAGCCTGCGTGCGTCACTTAAACAGCGCGTGGAACGTGCAATGGGCCTTGCCATTAACCGCGAAATGCAATTGCTTGAACGCGGCATGACCTTCTTGGCGTCTGTCGGTTCAACTGCGCCATTCATTGGTTTGTTTGGTACAGTATGGGGGATCATGAATTCATTCTCCGCGATTGCCGCAACCAAAGACACATCTTTGGCCGTTGTTGCCCCAGGTATTGCTGAAGCGTTGTTTGCAACCGCGCTTGGTCTTGTCGCCGCTATCCCTGCCGTGATTGCTTTCAACGTGTTCTCGACCAATTTGAACCGTTATGGTGACCGCCTTGATGCGTTTACGACTGAATTTATTGCTATTCTCTCACGTCACCTTGACCAAAATGATTCGTCACATAAATCAATGACAACATCTGCAACAACAGATCAGGCGGCTTAATCATGGGAATGAGCACAGGAAATATGTCATGGAAACGTAACCCCGGCTCAGGTCGCCGTGGTTACCGCCCAATGGCTGAAATTAACGTCACGCCATTCGTTGACGTTATGTTGGTATTGTTGATTGTCTTCATGGTCTCTGCGCCATTATTGACGGCAGGCGTAGCGGTGGATTTACCGCGTTCCGAAGCCTCCGCCCTTAAAAATGAAGATGAAAGCCCGATTGAAATCACCTTGCAAAAAGATGGCAAGCTTTATGTCGGTGAACAAGAAATCAAACGCGATGCGCTTGTGCCGTTTTTGAAATCTGTCACCATGCGTAATCTTGACCGCCGTATTTATATTCGTGCCGACCAAGGCCTTGAATATGGTCAGGTGATGGAAGTCCTCGGCGGTATCAACCGTGAAGGTTTCAACAAAGTCGCCTTGATTTCGACCAAGTCTAATTAAGTCTAATGAAGCTATAGATATATGCTAACCATACAACAACAAAAGGAACATAATGCGCTGGAGCAATACCGCACCGACACGTCCGTTTGGGCGTGGCTCGATAGTGCGGGACCTGTGGCTGTGTCTTTGTCGTTGGTTCTGCATTTATCTATATTGATCCTTTTTACGTTTGGACTGCCTTTTATGCCAAAGCGCACGCCGATTGAAATTGAAAGCGTCGTTGCCGTTGAATTTGTCGAGATTGCTGAAATCACGCAAACTAATCGCGACCATAGCCGCGCCGAAAATAAGGATGAGCAAACCCGCGCTGAAACCAAAAAGCCAGACGTGAAACCACAAATCACGGAAACACCAACTAAGCCAAAACCGAAGTCAGCGCCTATGGTGGATTCGCAAGATCAGCCCATGACCGTCAGCGAAAATAAAAACAATAAAAACGCTGCGCCGCCGCCAGATGATAGCGTGCCGATGCCAGAGGAAAAAAAGCCGGAAAAATCACTCGCGCCAGCAAAACCTGACAAACCGAATAAGCGGCCAAAACGTCCTGAACCAAAGAAAGAAGCTGAAGAAAAACAGCAGAAGTCTTTTGATTCCGTCTTGAAGAATTTACAGATTAGCGACCAAAGTAATGCTGCAGAGGAAGAGGGCAAGACCGCCCAAACAGCCGCACCTAAAACCGCAACATTAGGTGATCGCATTACAATCTCAGAATTAGACGCCCTGCGTTCACAATTGGCGCAATGCTGGAACGTATTGGCGGGTGCGAATTTTGATAAGCGCTTAGTGGTTGATATTAAGTTGTATATGAATCCAGATCGTACAGTTAGACGCCATGAAATTGTCGATGGTTTACGTTACAATACAGACTCATTTTACAAAGCGGCTGCCGATCAGGCCGTGCGCGGTGTGTATAGTCCAGGGTGTACGCCTTTGAACTTACCAGCGGGTAAATATGATCTTTGGAAAGAAATTACAATCAGGTTCGATCCGAGCGAAATGTTATAAAGGATTTTTAAACATGTCATGCCGTTTTATTTTGCCGCTATTCACGTTGTTGCTTTCACTCTGTGTGATGACATCATCGGCCTTTGCGCAGCTTTCTGTTGAAGTTAACCGCGGCGTCGTCAAAAAAATCCCGCTCGCGGTATCAGATTTTCATTATGATAGCGAACGCCTTTATACAATTGGCAACGGTATGGCGAATGTTATTCGCGCCAATCTGGAACGTACAGGCTTATTCGAGATACCTGACAAGAAGGCCTATATCCAAGATGCGAAATCAACATCTGAACAGCCACGCTTTGCGGAATGGAAAGCTTTGGGTGTTGAAGGTTTGGTGTCAGGTTCAGTCACTGAAATAGGCGATGGCCGCGCCCGCGTTGAATTCCGCCTTTGGGATGTTTACGGCGCGAAACAGCTTACAGGCATGGCTTACACCACAACAAAAGATAACTGGCGCCGTATTGCGCATATTATCTCCGACGTGATCTATAAGCGTTTAACAGGTGAAGAAGGCTATTTCGATTCACGTATCGTTTATATCTCTGAAAAAGGCCTGCCGACAGCGCGCGTGAAACGCCTTGCGATTATGGATCAAGACGGTGAAAACCATCAATATCTAACCGATGGCAGTCATTTGGTGCTTACGCCGCGTTTCTCTCCGAATATGCAGACGATTACTTACCTGTCTTACTATCGCAATAAACCACGTGTTTATATTTATGACCTAAACACTGGCCGTCAGGAAGTTTTGGGTGATTTCCCAGGCATGACTTTCGCGCCGCGTTTCTCACCAGATGGAAAAAAGGTGATTATGTCCCTTGCGCAAAACGGTAACACTGATATTTACGTGATGGATATCGCGAGCCGTAAGGCAACGAAAATTACAGGTCAGCCATCAATTGAGACTGCACCGTCATACGCACCAGATGGCAAGAAGATTGTTTTTGAATCTGACCGTAGTGGCACGCAGCAGCTTTATGTGATGAATGCCGATGGCTCAGACGCACACCGCATCACATTTGAAAAAGGCCGCTATGCAAACCCTGTATGGTCACCACGTGGCGACTTAATCGCCTTCACCAAAATGCTCAACGGTAAATTCTATATCGGCGTTATTCGCCCAGATGGCAGCGGTGAGCGCTTGATTACAAGCGCATATCACGTTGAAGGCCCAAGTTGGTCACCAAATGGCCGTGTACTGACGTATTTCAAAGAACGCCCACAAGGCAACAGCAAGGTCGCGAACCTTTATACAATCGACCTGACGGGCTATAACGAACGTCTTCTGCAAACACCCGTTGATGGCTCTGACCCTGCATGGTCACCAATCAATGCGCAGTAACATATTGTTATAATTAGATATATCCATTAAAGTTTACGATTCTTTAACTTTTATGTTAATCTGTGCCTATTCTGATTGAGAGTAGGAGCCATTTGATGGAAAAAGAACACAGCACTCTATCGATGTTATTTGGCGCTACAGTCGCTGGTAAAGTGTTAGAGCAGACCGTTAACGTGTCGACGTTAATTGCCCCTGAAGACCCTGTAATTTGTGTTGCAAGTTTATTAATTGGCTCAATTGTCGGTGGTTTGGCAGGTTATGGCGGTTCTTATCATCTCAATAGGCTGATTAATCCATCGCCTTCATCAAAATTGCCTTAAACAAAGAAAAGCCCCAAACTCTGTTGAGAAGGGGCTTTTGAAATTCTGTATGTGTAAGTGAAATTACTTACGGATACCTAAGCTTGCGATAAGCTTCTGGTAACGGTCTTCGCTCTTACCTTTTAGGTAGTCAAGAAGCTTACGACGACGTGCAACCATTGCCAAAAGGCCACGGCGGCTGTGGAAGTCTTTTTTGTGCTCTTGCATGTGACCTGAAAGGGCGTTGATGCGTGTTGTCAAAATTGCAACTTGTACTTCAGGTGAACCTGTATCGTCTTTGCCAGTTGCATATTCTTTAATAAGTTCAGCTTTACGCTCATTAGTAATCGACATCGTTTTCTCCTTCGTTTGTCGTTTCATTACGTATTGAAAACGCGATACGGCTTTAATGTCACACGTTCAACCTCTAAAAGGGCGAGCGCTTTACCTTGATACATGGCCACGGCATCCTGTTTATCGGATGACATGATATCTAAACCACAGGCTGTTAGGCGCTGAATATCTGGTTTAGAAACCAATGACAAGGACTGACCTTGCTTAAGCCGCGAAGCTTCTTGGTCATTGACGTTTACGGCCGGGATGTCGTCTAGCGCGTAATGCAATGGAAGTATCGCTTCTTCAAGGGCTGAACTATTATCTATTTCAGTCGAAATGTCCAGTAAAAAAGCATCTTCAAGGCCAAAACAGCCGACTTTTTTACGCTCTAGTGCAGATACATAGCCATAGCAACCAAGCGCCGCACCTATGTCGCGGGCAATGGCACGAACATATGTGCCTTTGCCGCAGTAAACTTCGAATGCGGTTTCTTCATCACTATGGCTGATGATTTTTAGATCATAAACTTCAACTTCACGACTTGGGACTTCAAATTCCTCACCATCACGGGCAAGGTCATAAGCGCGTTCGCCGTTGATTTTAATCGCAGAAAACTTCGGTGGTGTTTGTGTGATAGTGCCAATAAATTGTGGCAATAACGCTTCTATTTCAGCGCGAGAAGGGCGTTGATCACTCGTAGCGATAACATCACCTTCTAAATCATCTGTACTACGCTGTTCTCCCCAGCGGGCCGTAAAACCATAGATTTTTTCCGCATCCTGTATAAACGGAATGGTCTTTGTCGCTTCACCAAGGGCAATAGGCAGAATACCTGTTGCAAGCGGGTCGAGCGTGCCAGCATGACCAATCTTCTGCGGTTTAAGGATACGCTTTAAAATGCGCACAACATCAGTGGATGTCACATCATATGGTTTGTGAATATTTAGCCAGCCGTCAATCTTCTGGCCTTTTTTCTTGCGCGCCATTTTATTCTTCTTCGGAAACTTCGTCGTCTTCAGCGTATTTTGGAATGTTTTTAAGCAGCGTATCAATCTTTGCCGCTTCGTCGAATGTTTCATCGACCTTGAAGCGTACACGCGGCGTGAATTTCAAATTACTGCTGCGGTTGATTTGCTTTTGGAAGTAATAAGCCGATTCATTAAGCGCTTCGACAATCTCACCAACATTTTCCAGACCAAGCGGGCGGATATAGGCCGTCGCATGTTTAAGGTCTGGTGTTGTGCGGACTTCGGCAACCGTCACGAGCGGGGCGACTTCAAACAGAAGTTCATCATTGAACTTGCCGCGTTGAAGGGTTTCGACAATAGAGTGACGAATTTGTTCACCCACGCGTAATTGACGCTGAGAAGGGCCGGATTCTCTGTGTTTCATTGCTTTATTACTTTATCTTAAACTGTGGTTTATTCCAGAACGCGTGCTTCTTCAGTTACGTCGAAGCATTCGATAACGTCGCCAGCCTTGATATCATCATAGTTTTCAAAGGCCATACCGCATTCCATACCCTCACGCACTTCTTTCACTTCGTCTTTGAAGCGTTTCAATGTCTTGAGTGTACCTTCGTGAATAACAACATCATCACGTAGCAAGCGCACTTTCGAACCACGCTTAACTGTACCAGTTGAAACCATACAACCTGCAACCTTACCAACTTTAGTAATGTTGAAGACTTCACGGATTTCAGCCTGACCAAGATATTCTTCACGTAGGGTCGGTTCAAGCATACCACCAAGGATCGCTTTCACATCATCAATGATGTTATAGATCACGTTGAAGTAACGTAGGTCAACACCATCGCGCTGCGCCATGTCACGTGCTTGTGCATTTGCACGAACGTTAAAGCCGATAATCAATGCATTTGATGCTTTCGCCAAAGTCACGTCAGATTCAGTAATACCACCCACACCATTGTGAAGGACTTTTACATCAACATCTGGATTGTCTTCAGAGATTTTATCAAGCGAGCCCATAATCGCTTCTACGGAACCATGCACGTCGGCCTTGATAAGAACAGGAAGAATAGTCTTGCTGCCTTCTTCTTGTGATTTAGCAAGAAGGGCTTCAAAGCCTGTTTTACCTGAGCTAACCAAGTTGGCGTTTTCACGTTTTTTGTGAATACGGTAATCTTGAATTTCACGGGCCTTAGCTTCGTCTTTAACAACGACCATTTTCTCACCTGAATCAGGCGTACCGTTCAAACCAAGGATCTCAACAGGTTGACCAGGGATCGCTTCTTTAATACGCGCGCCTTTATCATCAAGGATCGCACGGACGCGGCCCCATTCAGTACCCGCAACAAATATGTCACCGATTTTCAATGTACTTTTTTCAATCAATACAGTCGCAACTGAACCACGGCCTTGTTCTTGTTTCGATTCAACGACAACAGCTAATGCATCACGGTTAGGGTTGGCTTTAAGGTCAAGAACCTCAGCCTGTAGCAAGATAGCTTCTTCCAATGCATCAAGGTTCATGCGTTTTTTCGCTGAAATCTCAACACATTGTGTTTCGCCGCCCATTTCTTCAACAACAACTTCATATTGAAGAAGGTCTTGAACAACTTTACGTGGGTTTGCATCAGGAAGGTCGATCTTGTTAACCGCAACAATCAACGGAACGCCCGCTGCTTTCGCGTGGTTAATCGCTTCGATTGTTTGTGGCATGATTGAATCATTCGCCGCAACGACCAAAACAACGATATCCGTTACGTTCGCACCACGTGCACGCATTTCAGAGAATGCCGCGTGGCCCGGTGTATCAAGGAATGTGATTTTCTGACCTGTTGATGATTTAATCTGATACGCACCAATATGCTGCGTAATACCACCAGCTTCGCCAGCAACAACATTCGCTTCACGCATCGCATCGAGAAGGGAGGTCTTACCATGGTCAACGTGACCCATGATGGTTACGACCGGTGGACGAGGCTCTAGATTTTCATCAACGTCATCATCGCCTTCGATACCGATTTCAACGTCGGCTTCGGTTACACGCGAGATTTTGTGGCCAAATTCATCAACGATTAATTCCGCAGTATCCGCGTCGATCACTTGGTTAATTGTCGCCATAACGCCCATTTTCATGAGGGATTTAACAACATCAGCTGAACGTTCAGACATACGGTTTGCAAGTTCTTGCACAGTAATTGTCTCAGGAACAACAACCTCACGAACAACTTTCTTCGCAGGTTCTTTTGCTGTTTGTGCGCTTAAACGTGCTTTTTCACGGGCACGTTTCTGCGCCGCAAGAGAGATCGACTTTTCGCGATCATATTCTTCGTTCAACGCTTGTGTAACAGTAATTTTACCTGCGCCACGACGACGGTCGCCTTCAGTTTTTGTACGCGGTGGCACTTTCTTCATGCGCTCACGAACGCTTGTGCTGCTATCTTCTTCTTCACCGTCTGCGCGTGTTGGAATAGACGCCATGCGTGCTTTTTGTTCCGCCATTTCTTTTTGGCGTTTATTGCGCTCTTGATCTTGCTTGGCGCGCTCTTCTCCTTGAATGCGCTCCATTTCTTCAATTTCAAGCTGGCGTAATTCTTCAGCAGAAAGCTTTTGACGCTTTTTGCGGCCAGTTTCTAATTCAACTCTAGGCGCAGTTGCTGCAGGTTCAGATTCTTTCGCATTTTTGCGTTCTTCAGCGCGCTTAGCTTCTTCTTCAGCTTCAAGAATTTTACGCTTTGCGTCTTCTTCTTCTTTTTTCTTCTGATCAATAAGCGCTTGCTTCAATACAGCTTCACGTTTGTCGCGTTCTTCTTGGGTAAGGCCGTCATCTTCATGCGTTACTGGGGCTGTGTTCGCGCCGTCTTTACCGCCAAGGTTAATTTGACGCTTACGTTTAACTTCGACAACACCTTTCTTGGCAGGCGTAGACGCCGCAGCTCCACCAGTCTTACTTTTCAGACTAAGTGTACCTTTACCCAAGCTTAATGTTTTCTTTTCGTTTTCACTCATTGCTATTAACAGCCTTCCTTTTAATTTGTACGTACTATACGCCAAACGAGCGCAATTTCCTATAATCTTTTAAAAATTTATTTGTTATGCCGCTTTGCTTTAAAACGACGTGATTAGTGTTCTCTGTCCCGAAATTTGTCGACAAACTATCCGCATCCCAAATAGTGATAATTTCAGCGCCTTTTGGCAGCAGGTTTTGTATTTTTCGGCGTGCATCGGCATCTTCGGCTGATGACGTGATATATACGGGAATACTTAATTTTCTACATGCGCTTTGCACTTTATCAAAGCCGATAATCGCATCACCCGCGCGGCGCGCGAAATTCAACATATTCAATGTTCGTTTGTTGAGCATAGACGCAATCAATTCAACCAACGCATCAGGCACCGTGACGTTAACTTTGAACGCCTTGTGGAAAAGTTTTTGATCAATCGCTTGCTGAATAAGGGCACGCTCAGCGGAAACCCAAACACCGCGGCCAGGCAGTTCTTCGTCTAGGTCAGGGGTGACGATGTTGTCGGGGGATAAAACAAAACGGATTAAGACCGCTTTTTCAGCGCTGTCTCTTGTAACAATGCAGCGGCGCTGAGAGATTTTATTTTGTTTTTGAGCCGTAGCGAGCGTCGTTTTAGGCGCGTGATCAGCAGCAGGCGCAGATGCGCAACTGTCACCGTCAGTTGTGATTTCACACAACTGCGGCAGACAGCCAAAATATTCGTTGCTTATGCTTCTGATTAGCATTTAAAACGGCGCTCCTCATCGGTTCAGTTACGCGGCGTTTTCTTCTGCTTCCGCCGTAACTTCGGCTTCAGCAGCGTCATTTTCGAACCAGTGTTCGCGCGCTTTCATAATTAAGGCATTTGCATCAACTTCTGTGATGACATCTGCACCAAGCATTTCAACAAGTTCGTCACCTGCAAGGTCAGCAAGGTCATCACGTGTTTTTACGCCATGTTCACCAAGCTTAAGCGCCATGCTTGCGCTTAGGCCTTCAAGTTCGATCAAGTCGTTATCAATACCAAGTTCGCTTTGCTTGTCTTTCAACGCATTTTCTTGCGCTTCTAGCCAGCTGCGTGCACGGTTTTGAAGTTCTTGTGCAACGTCTTCGTCAAAGCCTTCAATTTCTTCAAGTTCGCTGATTTCGATATAAGCGATCTCTTCGATTTGTGTGAAGCCTTCAGCCACAAGTAGGTGTGCGATAACATCATCAACATCCAACGCTTCCATGAATAGGCTAGAGCGTGTCTTAAATTCAGACGCGCGGCGCTCAGATTCTTGTGCTTCAGTCATAATGTCGATGTCCCAGCCAAGCAGACCAGACGCCAAACGTACGTTCTGACCACGACGGCCAATCGCCAATGAAAGCTGTTCATCAGGAACAACAACTTCAATACGGCTGTTTTCTTCATCAAGAACAACTTTAGAAACTTCAGCAGGCTGCAAAGCGCCAATAACCAAGTTACCAAGATCATCTGTCCAAGGAATAATGTCGATTTTCTCGCCGCCAAGTTCGTTTACAATCGCTTGTACACGGCTACCGCGCATACCAACACATGCACCAACTGGGTCAATGCCGCTATCGCGTGAGTAAACAGCGATTTTCGCACGGCTACCTGGGTCACGTGAACATGCTTTGATTTCGATAACGCCATCATAAATCTCAGGAACTTCCTGCTTGAATAGCGCCGCCATCATTTCAGGGCGTGTGCGTGAAAGGAAAATTTGTGGACCACGTGTTTCACGACGTACGTCATAAATAATCGCACGAACGCGGTCGCCATTTTTCAAATGTTCGCGTGGCAAACATTCGTCGCGGCGTAGTAGGGCTTCAGCCTTACCAAGGTCAACAGTAACGTTACCGTATTCAATACGCTTAACAACACCGTTGATGATTTCACCAGTGCGGCCAACATATTCATCAAATTGCTTCTCGCGCTCTGCTTCACGTACTTTTTGCATGATAACTTGTTTCGCTGTTTGTGCAGCAATACGGCCATAATCAAGTGGTGGAAGTGAATCAACAAGGAAATCGCCGATTTCAGCATCTGGCTTGATACGCTTTGCAGCGGCAAGAGGAATTTGCGCTGCTTCGTTTTCAATTTCTTCTTCTTCACATACTTCGCGGTAACGCTTAAGTGTTAATTCACCGCTTTTACGGTCAATATTTGCACGGATATCATGGTCGTAACCATATTTTGTACGGCCAGCTTTTTGAATTGCTTCTTCCATGGCCTGAATAACAACATCACGATCAATATTTTTTTCACGTGCGAGACTGTCTGCGACTTGTAGTAGTTCCATATTAAATTCCTCTGCTTTGAACTAATAACAATTATAATTTTTTATGCTTCGGCAAGCTTAGGAAGGCCATCTTTTGTGGCCTTAATCAGCGTGTCGTTTAACACTAATTTGGCTTTACTGACATTGGCGATGTCAAATTCCACCTGACCGTTATCGGTATCAAGTGTAACAATGCCGTCAGCGCAGCCGGTAATAAACCCGCGGAAGCGGCGTTGGCCAACTTCACTTGGAATAGCTAATTCAACTTTGCATTCAAACCCATTAAAGCGAAGATAGTCACGCTCATGAATCAGTGGACGGTCAATACCCGGTGAACTGACTTCAAGATTATAGTGACCGCTAATTGGGTCTTCGACATCCAAGATGTCAGAAATGCTATGTGATAACTTTGTACAATCATCAATACCTAGGCGGCCGGTATTTGGGTCTTCAGCCATAACTTGCAGTGTATAGCCAGTTTCTTTACCAGAAAGCTTAACCTGCACAATTGTGAAGCCTAGTTCTTCAACAATAGGAGAGATGATCTCGTTTATTTTACGTTCTTGTGGCGTTTGTTTCATTAAGTCTTGTCCAAAACGTCAGATTTTAAGTAACAAAAAAGGCGGGTCTTTTTACGGACCCACCCATTTTAATGGATGTTATGCAGTGTTTATAACGTGGACACTGCATGAAAGCAAGTATTATTTTGCTGCTTTCTTCTCGATACCATAACCGGTTGTTCTTTCCGAAATACGGGCAGATTTACCGCGACGGTCACGAAGATAGTAAAGTTTCGCACGGCGTACAGAACCGCGACGAACTAATTCAATTTTCTCAATACGTGGGCTTAGTAGTGGGAATACACGTTCCACACCTTCGCCAAGGCTGATCTTACGAACTGTGAAGCTACCTTCAACGCCTGTGCCTTTACGTGCGATACATACACCTTCGAAAACCTGAACACGCTCACGTGAACCTTCACGGATTTTTACGTGTACTTTTAGTGTATCACCAGGGCTGAAGTTAGGCATCTCTTTGCCTTCGTTCAATTTTGCTTCTTCTTTCGCCTTAATGCGATCAACTATATTTGTCATTTCATTTTCCTTTCTATGACTCTTATCAAAGCCCGAAATAACGCTTAATTACACACTCTTATATACAAGCGCTATGCGGCTTACTTATCTTTTTTCGAGTTTTAACGGAGCATTGATACAGAAATAAAATATATTATGCAAGTGTAAACTAAGGCTTAAAGCCATTTTTTTAGGCTTTTTTATACAGAGGAAAGCCAATGCACCATATTATTTTCTTTATTAAGCTGTCTGTGGTTACGGCAAAAATCTTTTGGCGCATCTTCCATATAGAAATACGCCCATGCAGATTCTCCGTTCTCAAGCTGAACCAATTCACGCTTATATTCAATATCAACTTCTTCTAGAACATCTAATTTCTTAAGTGTTGCGGCGTCAATATTGTAAATTTCACCTTCAACATAGTATTTGCCATCATGCAATAGGCCAAGATAGTCGTAATCATTTGAAAAGACACCAACAAGTGAATAGTTCGGGTGCTTGGTTTTTGATGGCCCTAAATATTCACTATCCTGAAGGTATTCAGCATTACAAAAGCCTTTCTTTAACGTGCCATAGACAAAAACAGTAGCGTAATTCTTCTTCTTCATGGGCCGTTTTAAGC
>JASBUS010000035.1 GCA_030147745.1 Alphaproteobacteria bacterium | reverse complement strand
ATCGACCAATTCAACACGGTGACTGACAAAATGCATTTCAGGAAAAGATTCAACATTAAGGAAATCTGCGTTTTTCAAATGTGCATTCCACGCCTCATCCCCCATATCAACACTGGCGGTTTTAATCGTCACATCGACATGTGAGCGTGACAAATCGTCATAATCGAGCGTGAAGCGACCATCAAAGTCAGAAAAACGACCACTTGAATGTGAAAAGCCTAAATGATCCGCAAAAAACAAAATCTGTGTATGCGGTTTTTCAAGGACAAAATCTTGCACACCAGATTGGGCGACGACAGGCGTAGCCTCCACAACTTCTTTATCCTGCGCATAAGCAGGCACAGCCAGCAAAAAACAAGCTAAAAACAAAAGAAATTTATTCATACAACGCATCCGCACTAAAAAAAAGCTATTGGGCTTAAATTACACAAGCTCGGCCACAACAATCCCATATTCCGTAGCGACTTCTTCAAGCCCACGTTCAACAGGTATTGCCGACGCCTGGAAGAACCAATTTGGTCCTTCACGTTTGAAACTGCCGATTTTAACGCCGACAGCGTCTTCGCCCCCAACTATTCTATCTAGTTCGATACGGAATAATTCAATAGTTGAATCGGCATTTACAAGACGGAAAAAGATATTTTCGACATCTTTAAAGCTTTGCTCTTTCTCACGGCCTTGATAAATCGATAAAACAACCTCAATGCGTAAAACGTCATAAGGTACCTCATTCATGCTAATGGTAATATTTTCATCATCACCATCCCCTGCACCTGTACGGTTATCACCATGATGTTCTACACCGCCATCACACGCTTCTAAATTATTATAGAAGACAAAATCGTCGTTGCTACGGGTCATATCATTCTTATCAAGCAAAAAGAGCGACACATCCAAGTCAGGCGTGGATTCATCTGCAAAGATTTTTGCATCCCAGCCCATGCCAATCATAATACGCTTCAAGCTTGGGTCTAGGCGCGTTAAATTAATTTCCTCACCCAATTTAATACGGTTAATCTTATTGCCGTTCATATCTACTTCTGGGGCGTCATCATCTTGCGCAGCTGAACTTTCTGGCGCTGCAGCGGCAGCCATAGGCGCGGCTTCTGGCGCAGCTGTCGCAATTGGTGCCTCGGGCGACGGTACAGATGGCGCAGTAGGCGCGGCCGGTGGCGACGCAAAGCTTGTTGGTGCGCTGACATCAATTGGGCGAATATCATCATCATCATCATCATCAAATGATGGCAATGGCGGCACACCACGATCTTTCGGTGCGGCAGGTTCGTCTTCTGGCGCTGGTGCAGGCGGCGGCGTAGCGGCGGCTTCTGGGGCCGCAGGCGCGCCAGATAACGCACGCTCTAAATCTTCGGGACTTGGCGCAGGGTTAGATGGACGCGGCGCAGCAGGCATTTGTGACACGTCGCCCGCCTCTGGTGCAGCTTCGGCTTCCGCCTTAGCGTCCGTATCATCATCTTCATAATCCGACAGATCAATTTTTACCGGATTTAATAAATCATCTTCCATTGTCAATTCCCTGAGTGCTTTCGCGATTAAGGACATCCCCTATTTAAAGGGCTAATATAAAATATAATATATATCCACCAACAAACCAAGGATCTTGGCTTAACCGCTAAAAAATTTAATAGCTGCCTTTTGCGCCGTCATCCCATTCCAAACCCCAGCCAAAGGCACGATCCATTTCCTCATGCCCTGGGAAAAATTCAGTGTAATTCGTAACGCTAATACCATCGCGGATATTTTCTAAGCCCGCCAATACGCATAATGACAAATTCTTACTATGCACGGCTGGCGTAATCACAATTTGTTTTTGATTGGGAATACGCAGCTGAATTTGCGGTGAAACCTGCGCCCAGTCCTGCGCGCCTTTATAAATATAGATATAAAGGATTAAACGTTTAATCTCGCTCCAATGTTGGCCGTTAATCAGCATATATTCATCATCACCTTCGGCGTCACCTGTACGTTCATCACCGGACAAGCTGATATATGGCGCTTCGTTAAATGCTCCATACATATCGCCAAACGCCTGAACTGCGCCGCGTGTACCGTCTTTAAGTTCATAAAGACAGCCTAAATCCAAATCGATATCTAATTTCTTTTTGATGCCAAGAACACGGCCAACAAGGCTCTTGCTAAGCGCTGTATCATTATCCCATGCTGCACCAACATGAATTTTGTCAAAGCCACCTTTTGGCGGGCTTACTGAAATTTTATCCCCTGAACGACCGAGGAAGTCATTATTCATCGCCGTTTGTTGATTGCGACAAACATAACCCGCCGCGCCGAGCGAACCGCCATGTTTTGAAAATTCTAAGCGTGATTTTGATGCATTTTGGAGTGATTCTTGTGATGACATTGTGCCTCTACCTATAATTTAACCTCTATAGATGCGGTTATCCTTGCAATTTACATCTAATTTGCGGTAAACAACCTAACATAAAGTTAAAGCAATATGAGAAAACTGCAAGGACGATTTACATGGCATCATATCAATATGTTTTCGTAATGAAAAACGTTTCCAAAGCCTTTGGCGGCGGCAAGAAGGTTCTGAACGACATTACTTTAAGCTTCTTACCTGGCGCAAAAATCGGTGTCCTCGGCCCGAACGGTGCAGGTAAGTCGACTTTGTTAAAAATTATGGCGGGCGTTGATAAAGAATATACAGGCGAAGCTTGGGCGGCTGACGGCGTTAAAATCGGCTATTTGGAACAAGAACCAAAATTAGACCCAACAAAAAATGTCCGTGAAAACGTCACAGAAGGCCTCAAAGAAACCAAAGCCCTTGTTGACCGTTACAATGAAATCGGCGCTGAAATGGCTGACCCTGATTGTGACATGGATGCCCTTATGGCTGAAATGGGTGAATTGCAGGAAAAAATCGATGCTGTTGATGGCTGGGAACTTGACCGGACATTAGACATCGCGATGCAGGCGCTAAACTGCCCGCCGGGTGATGCGAAGGTTGATAATCTATCAGGTGGTGAAAAGCGCCGCGTAGCACTTTGCCGCCTGCTCCTTGAAAAGCCTGATATGCTGCTTCTCGACGAACCGACCAACCACTTGGATGCATTATCTGTCGCATGGCTACAAAGCTATCTTGCACAATATCCAGGCATGGTCGTGATGATTACCCACGATCGTTACTTCCTTGATAACGTTACAGGCTGGATTCTTGAACTTGACCGCGGCAGTGGCATTCCATACGAAGGCAACTATTCTGCTTACTTGGATGCAAAAGCCAAACGTCTTGAGCAAGAAGCCCGTGAAGATGCATCTCGTCAGAAAACACTTAGCCGCGAATTGGCATGGATCCGCCAATCTCCAGAAGGCCGCCGTAAGAAATCTAAAGCACGTATTTCGTCTTATGAAGATTTATTGGCACAAAGCGAACGCGAAGATGTCCGTAACGCACAGATCGTTATTCCGACACCGCCGCGTTTGGGTAACTTGGTTGTTGAAGCCAACCACCTCAACAAATCTTTTGGCGATAAAGAATTGATCAAGGATCTATCCTTCAAATTGCCGCCGGGCGGCATTGTTGGTGTGATTGGTGCGAACGGTGCAGGTAAAACCACTTTGTTTAAAATGATCACAGGGGTTGAACAGCCAGATAGCGGTGAATTACGCGTTGGTGAAACGGTCGCCCTTGGTTATGTTGACCAAAGCCGCGATTCACTAGATGACAGCAAAAACGTATGGGAAGAGATCTCTGAAGGCCTAGACATTATGAAGCTTGGTAAAGTTGAAATGTCATCCCGCGCTTATGTTTCATCATTCAACTTCCGTGGTACGGACCAACAGAAAAACGTTGGCAAGCTATCAGGTGGTGAGCGTAACCGTGTTCATATGGCGAAAATGCTTCGTAAAGAAGCCAACCTCATCCTTCTCGATGAACCGACCAACGACTTGGATACAGAAACATTGTCAGCGTTGGAAGAAGCGCTCGAGAAATTCCCAGGCTGCGCCGTGGTGATTTCCCACGATCGTTGGTTCCTTGACCGCTTGGCGACACATATCCTTGCCTTTGAAGGCGACGGCAAAGTTGTCTGGTTTGAAGGTAACTATGAAGATTATGTTGAGGACCGCAAACGCCGCACTGGCGATGATGGTGAAGTCAAAGTCCGCGCGCGCTTCGCATAATCTATATATTTAAATTAAGAATAATATTCGCCATAAACGCATCACGTGTTTATGGCGTTTTTATATCATGAAAGCGCCACCACTAGAGCGCTTACAAATTTTTGCAATTTCATCTTTTTTCTGCAAATACTCATCCGCGATACTTGCGGCGACGTCTGCCGTGACATTTAAAGGTGGCATTTGTCTTGATATAAAGGGCTTATCTGTATCGCCATCAAGCTCGGTAAGATAACCTTGGAATTTCAATGGTGACATTTGCACTTGGAACATATGCGCCATATATAAGGGCTTACCCGTAAATAAAGCTTCACTAATCATAGAGCCCGATTCACCAATCAAAACCAAATGATCCGCACTGCCTAATAAACCATAATATGGATTGTAACCGCTAATCGCCTTATCATATTCTTTGCCTAATACAACTAATTCAGGGAAATCATCACGACGACGGTTTCTGATCTCATCCATTATTTGGTCATAATAACTTTCTGTCCGGCGCGACGGACAAATAAAGAACGTTAAGGCATCATGATGACGCGCTTTTAATAGTAAATCATCGACGATAGATGGAATATTCACACAGCAGCCGCCCATCATAATACCCACGAGAGGCCCCTTGATGTCAGGGTAATGTGTTTTGAACAAATCTGCTTCCGCTTGCAATTTTCCCTTCGTCAGGTCATGCGCCACTAGACCAGCAGGCGCGGCTATACGCTTTTCGGAGTATTCTTCATTCCAACGGCTTTCAATGATGAGGGGTTCTTTTTTCAAAAAACCATGAATTTCATGACAGGTGGAACCAAGCAGAATATCAACGCCGCCCTCTGCATCGAATTCACGTGCAAATTCTTGCAAACGTTCCGTATAGGCTGATTTAGAGTTGAAATGGCTGGTGAGATCATCATCATAAACAGCCTTATATCGCCCACCAAGCATTTCAGCGGCGGCGCGCGCAACGCCCACTGCCCCGCGACTATCGCCGCGATGCGGATCATCACGCCCAATAAAGGCAACAACGAGTGGTTCTTTAACGCTTTTTTTCATGCAAACTGCTTACATTTAAACCTATTGAGCACATAGGCAAATTATTATGAAAAGTAAACTACGCTTATATTAGGCTTATGTCAAGAAAAACAAGTTAAATCAGTGCGATTGGAATATTTATGGCATTCATTCAATAATTTATGTTATTATTTTAAAGTCTTCGGTGATCTGACTTTTATTCAGCTTATCGAGACATGGGGCAAATTTGATTGGTATTTTCAGTTATTCTCGCAAAAACTTTGGGGGCATAACACTGGGGCATTTGTTGTGAGCAAAGGGTTAAACACATTACATATAGATCCAAAGGCAGCGGTCAAAACGGCTTTGCTGCCGGGCATTATACCGCGTTTACACGACCTTTTCTCTGCCCCATTTATCTATCTAGCTTATGGCTATGCCTGTCTTTTCGCCCTCGTTAAATTACTGCCCCAACATCACCCGTATTTACAACCAAAAAACTTCGGCAAATATGGCTTGTTCCATGTTATCGGCGCTGCAGGTCAGAATATTACATTTAACCTGCAAAATATTGACCGCATTTTGGCGTATTTTTCAGTTATTGCCTCGATCATAATTTTATTTATTTTGATGCTCTTGGCTCTGGTCTTTTTGGTCATTAACGCTGCTTGGGCGCAAGGCGCCCCCTTAATTATGCCGAATATGATGCAGCTTTTCACCACCGCTGCACCACAGGATGACATTGCACTAATGATGCTTGATGCAACCTTTGGCATCCCTGGCATTTTTGGTTCAAGTATGATGCCCGCTGCGCCATCACCATTCCACGCAGCAATGCAAAACGTCCTTTTTGGCACATATAATTACCTCTTCCTGTTTTTTGCCGTGCTGATTGCGATGATGCATATCATACATGTTGTCTTTGAGATTACACAGACTGGTCGACTATTCGGTGGACGCTTCAACAGCTTCTGGGGCCCGATGCGCCTCGTTTTAGGGATTGGCTTGCTTATTCCTGTCGCTTACGGCCTAAACTCAGCGCAATATATTATACTTTATGCAGCAAAATTTGGCTCAGGCCTTGCGACAAATTCATGGTTAGCACTTAACACCCACGTGGTTATTCCACTTGGCGGGGTTGATGTAAATTCGGGAAATTACCGCAACATTGTGACTGAACCGCCAACACCTGACTTAAACCCATTAATTGGCGCAATGCACGTCATTAAGACATGTGAGTTTTTTTACGAAAATGCCAATGGCGGCAATACCAGTCCAAATTATCGTAATATTCAGCCCTACCAAATTTATGGCAACAGTGCTGCGGTTATAACAGGCTCAGGCAACTATAACACCGCCATTACAAACTCAAACGGCGGCCCAATAAACATTCGTTTTGGCTATCAAAACCCTGAAATCGGTAAATATTCTGCCAACATTGTCCCGCTTTGTGGTGAATTAACCATTGATGTCGAAACGCCAACCGCACCGGGCGCCGCCGCAGCCTATGAAGCGCATTTCACGGCGGTCATGAGTTTATATAATAATAATGTGATTGATGCATATGCAGAGCATTTGCATCATTTGCACGTCCCTGGCATGCAGCTTGCTGCAGGCTGTATGACTTATCCCGCAGGTGTTGCGGCAGGCTGCCAACAGGATATTCCAGAAAACTATGGCGAATATTTCTTTGGCCCCGCCGGAATACACCAAATGTTAGCCGATTCCGTTGTTGTTGACAGCGTTACAGAATTGCAGGCCTCCGCAGACTTAAACAAAAATGTGGCCGCTCGGGGCTGGGCGGGTGCCGGCCTATGGTATATTAATGTTGCCGACATGAACGGTATTAACACATCAGCCGCGATGAGCGTTGCTTCACTGACAAAAGCGCCGCTCGTCTTTGATGACTTACTTAACTTGCGCATGCAGAAAGATAAGCAAGGCAGCACAGAAACCTTGCTCGACATTGCCACAGGCGATGGAGAAATTATAGATAATATCGGTTCAGAAGTGGGCAACGAAGCTGAATTGGTTAAAGTTTTAATGCCAGCCTATATGCAGATGATGTCACCACTTGGCGACCTTGCGCAAAACAGCATATCTGATGCAAGCGCTACAAATATCATTGAAATGCTGCTCAATACATTATTTGGCACAAGCGGCATTGCGAATATGCTCGGCAACACGGATACGCATCCATTATATCAGTTAACTGGCGTTGGACGCGGCTTGATTGAAGCTTCCATTCGTAACCTACTGACCTCAACACTGACATCAGCAGGCTCAGGCTTGTTAGGCCAACTTGGTATGCCCGCGCTACAAACCGTATCTGGCGCAATTTCGGGCATTACAGGCACAATTGGTAGTATCACCCTAACGGCTGGGATTATTTTATTCTACATCGTGCCGCTCATGCCGTTTATATACTTCTTCTTTGCCTGTGGTCGTTGGGTTAAATCCGTTTTTGAAGCCCTTGTCGGTGCACCGCTTTGGGCAATCGCGCATTTACGTTATGAAGGCGAAGGCGTTGGCGATATGGCGATTAGTGGTTACTATCTAACATTTGAGATTTTTATCCGCCCAATCCTTGTCGTATTCGGCTTGATTGCTGCCTTAAGTATCTTTGGCGCAATGGTAACCGTCCTGAATGACATTTGGTCACTGGTTACAACCAACCTGACAGGCTTTGAATTTGATGCCGCGGCGGCCGATGTCGACACGGACAGTATGCGTAACCGTATTGACCAATTATTCTTCACCATTTTATATGTGATCGTCGTTTATATCATGGCAAATACAAGCTTTAAGCTAATTGATATGATCCCGAACCAAATCCTTCGTTGGATGGGCAGCTCAACATCAAGCTTTGGCGATATGTCTCAAGACAACCTTGAAACCCTTACCCAAACAGCTGCAATTTCTGGTGCACAGATGGTACCACAAGTCACAGGTGCGGCATCTAAAGCCGCCGGCATGGCAGGTACAGGCGTTGGCGCAGGGCTAAAAGGCATGATGGGCAAATAGAATTAATAGGATTTTAAAATTTTTAGACGATAAGTGATAGATAGAGCAGACGTAGAGTAAAGATGCAAACTGAAGTATTAAAAAGACAAATCAAAATAGACCCACGCGCTGTCGCGGGCTATATGCTGTCGCCACAACTGGGGCGACGCATCAAGAATTTGTCAATTAACACCGAATGGTTTGCTTTACTACTCATCAGTATGTTTCAACTGCTCCGCATGATCCCGAGTGACCTTGCGTCCACACCGTTAAAAAATGAAGAGCACCGCACAATACGCGGCGTAATGGCTTATACCGCGAACAATGTAAAATTTGACCTGAAACATTGTGACCAAATCATTATTTACGGCATTGTCCTACTTGGCCTCGTCCTCTTAATTGTACAATTCGCATTACTTGCTTTTGTCCTATCAACAAATTTAGCGCATGCGCAATTTATGGGCTTTTTCGCGCCACCTGCGGGGGCGGACATATCAAACGATATTGCTTTTAGCATGCTTGACCAAGTATTTGGCGTTCCGAATTTATATGGCACCAAATATGACACCGCGATTAGCGGCATTCCACCCTTTACGCAAGCGCTGCAAGGTACATTCTATTATTACAATTTCGCGATGTCGACTGTGGCTGCGTTTTTGGTGATCTATTTCATCTTTGTGGTCATCATTGAAACCATCCAAGACGGCACACCATTCGGCAAGCGTTTTGCTAGCGGCTATGTTCCACTACGCCTGATTATCGCACTCGCTTTCCTCGTCCCAACCTATCACGGCTTTAGCACAGGCCAGCATTTAGTCCTAAATGTCGCAAAAATCGGCGGCAATTTCGCGACCAATACATGGCTGATGTTTGTGACTAAGGTGCAAGTGCCTATCGGTAACGGCGGCGACAACATATTGGCGAAACAAAACGCACCTGACCAATCGGCTTTTATTGAAGGTTTATTGCTCGCAAATCTTTGCGCGGCCTATCACAAGCAAGAATATCACGTTAATTATTCAAATATGGTAGATAGCTCAGGCACAACCTTATACACGACCGAGCAACCTGTCGCAGTAACACGAAATGCAGCTGGCGTAGTGACCAATATTACACAAAATTCACACAAAATAAGTTCTGGTCAACCTTATCCTATAGAAATTTTTACAATTTATGACGTAAGAGACAACGGCGATATCCCTGCCGTATTTGCGGGTTTAGGGTTTGGCGCCCCTGCACCAATTTATTATACAGACCTGCCTGCTACCGCCAGCCCAATAACACTTGATTATCAAACCTATTTGGCCGCGACCGAAAACAAAGACGTACGCATAAGAT
>JASBUS010000034.1 GCA_030147745.1 Alphaproteobacteria bacterium | reverse complement strand
ACTTAACCAATTGCTCATCCAAGTTAACCGCGTTGCCTGATGGTGTAACTTCATATGTTGAAGACTGGTTTTCTTCTGAAATATCACCTAACTGATTACGTGATGTCATATGGCTGCCGCGTGACGTCGCCATATTGACCTTTGTTTCGCCGCTCACCTTGGCAAGAACACGGCTAAAATCAACCTCTGACAAGTCTTTTGGAATATAATTTGCCGTATCGGCATTCGCGATATTTTGTGCAAGAACCTGCTGGCGCACGTTCAAATATTTCATTTTTGCTGCTGTTGCTTTGAATAATGCGAGATTTTCTATTGTCATTTTTTCAGTCCTCGTGCCAAAATTACTCTAACTGTTTCAAACCCGATACATACCATGCAGGATCTATGCCAATCGACGAATATGACGACAAAAAAGAGATAACCCCTTCAAATATTAAGAAAATTCCAGACAGACAAACCGCTGTCGCATTAACTGAAGGGATTAAGAAAGGCCATTTGCCCTCAATCACGGCAAGCGGTAAGGGATATATTGCCGAGCAAATCCTCAAAATCGCCTATGAAAAAGGTATTAAAGTCCGTCAAGACAGCGCCCTCGCAGAAATGCTCTCGAGCTTTGATATTGATTCTCCTATCCCGAGTGAAGCTTTTACAGCGATTGCAGAGATTCTTTCATATCTATATCGCGCCAATGGTGAAAACGCGCCCTTTGATGCGATATTAGCGCATATGGAATTGCTAAACGACGACTCATCCACAGATGACAAATAATTGATGCCGCGCTGACATACATTCCGAAACATCCATATTATAATATCGCCAATGATGATTCTTATGATGTAAAGGACAGCAATATGAGCGCCGCAGAAAAAATGCCCCCTCTCCCTGAATCCCATCCACTTTATAACAGCAAAATTGAAACATTTATGATGGATCGCAACTTGGCGCTCGAAGCCTGTCGCGTGACTGAGGCTGCCGCTCTTGCCGCATCCTTACTAATTGGCCGCGGCGATGAAAAAGCCGCTGACGCCGCCGCCGTTGACGCCATGCGCAGCGCCCTCAACAGCCTACGCATCCAAGGCCGTGTCGTGATTGGTGAAGGTGAACGTGATGAAGCACCAATGCTTTATATCGGCGAAGAAGTTGGCAATGGCCGTGGCGGCCCTGAAATTGACATCGCGCTCGACCCACTTGAAGGCACAACAATTTGTGCCCATGGCGGCATGAACGCCCTTGCCTGTATCGCTTTAGCTGATAAGGGTGGCTTTTTAAATGCACCAGATACGTATATGGAGAAAATCGCCGTTGGGCCGGGTGTAAATCCAAATATCCTCGACCTTGATGCGCCAATTGAAGACATCCTCAAAAAACTGGCAAAAGAAAAAGACGCCCATGTACAGGAATTAATGGTCTGCATCCTTGACCGCCCACGCCATCAAGATTTGATCAACAATGTCCGCGCGGCTGGCGCCCGTATCAGCCTTATCCAAGATGGTGACGTCAGCGCCGTGATTGCGACAACCGATGACGACAAAGGCATCGATCTTTATGTTGGTACTGGCGGCGCACCTGAAGGTGTATTGGCGGCAGCCGCCCTTCAATGTACTGGCGGCGGCATGCTTGGGCGCCTCGTCTTCCGTAACAGCGATGAACGCAACCGCGCTGAACGTTGCGGTATTACGGACTTTGATAAAATCTACAGCCTCAATGAACTCGCAAAACCAGACAACGTCATGTTCTGTGCAACTGGCGTAACCGATGGCGCAATGTTACAAGGCGTCAAACGCCGCCCAGGCAGTGCACGCACACAATCTATCGTGATGCGCTCACGTTCTGGCACCGTCCGCATTGTCGACACGCACCATAATTTTAAGCGAAAGCAAGGCTTTAAGCCATTGGATGAATAAGTCCAAATGGCAGCATATATAACTGCGCATATTTATTTTACATATATCTTGCGCGGTTATATAAATCATGCTATATTCCTCGCAAATTATAAAACGGTAATAGCGGGAATAAAATAATGACTATTTATAAGAGTACAAAAATTGGTCTGGCAGCTGCAGCTTTTGCAGTTGTGGCACAACTCACCTCTGGCGTAATCACAAACGCCCCTGACACAGCAGCCACAACAATCACAAAGCAAGCCTCACAAGACGTTAAAACAAACATCGTTTCAACGCGCTGCAGCGTTCGTCTTGGCCGCGATTTCAGTGAAAGCCGTTCAGACACACTGCGCCTAAGTCGCGCCGAAGCCATGGAAGCAGAACACGCAGCCTGCGAAACCGCAAAAACAGCACTCGCGGAAAAAACGGCAGCAAAGGCTGAAACAACCGCGTCCATAAGTGCACCGCCGCCTCCAACCGCGCTTTAATTTAGAACACAAAAAAAGCTTGGCATCCTACCAAGCTTTTTTAATTCCCGCGCTTCTCAATCCTTGATTATCACGCTCTTCCCACTGCACACACGCAATTTTTACTGTTTAAAACAGATAATCCATCACCATATAAAATGCAAAAACCCCAAAGGCGATATATTCAACCTGTAGAAAGGCTTTTTCTTGATAATTTCTTTTCACTTTCTGACGAACACGCACACTCATTTTCTCACCTATAATTTGCTTAATTAAATTCTTTTTACTAAAAACATACCGACCGGTCTGTATATATGTATATACTAACAGCTATATCGTTAAAATTTAATTAACATAAGCCTTGACATGAATATTTTTCGTAACTATAAAAAACAAAATCAAAAATTTATATAATCTTAGGGATCAGAAATATGATGAAATATCAATTTGCAGCGCTTGGCGTAATATTTGGCATTGCCGCAGCATCTAGCGCAGGCATTGCTTACGGCACAAAAGATACCGTAACATTTACAGTAACTGACAAAGAACGCATAGTTGAATCAGATTCAGACGGCAACACAACAAGCAAATACCTAATTTTTACAGACAACGGTACATTCGAGAACACAGATACAGTTTGGTATTTTAAATTCCAATCTTCAGATCTATATGGCAAGCTAAAGCGCGGCCAGACATATGAAGCAGATGTCTATGGTTTCCGCGTCGGCTGGTTAAGCATGTATAAAAACATTATTGATGCGCGCGAGGTTGGCACATCTGCACTTGAGTGCAACAATTATTACGACTGTAAAAGCCGTCCATAATTTTCACTAAAATTTCAAAAACATGTGCATGGCTTAATAAACGCTCTGCACATGTTTTTTTTATGGGCTTATACTAGGCCGCATGAGCTTAAATGATATTATAACTTTCCTCGCGGCCTTGCTGTTCGTCCTTGCTTTGATGGGCGGGCTGGCCTTGTTAATGAAAAAACTTGGCATTGCAGGCCCCGCTATGGTGATGCCTGCGAAGCGCCGTTTGAAAGTCATTGAGAATATGCCCCTTGATGCACGCCGCCGTATTGTACTCATTGAGCGTGACAATCAACAACATCTCATCCTGCTTGGGCAAAATAACGATATTGTCATTGAACAAAATATAACCGCCGATCCCGAAAGCCTTTCCAAGCTTTCACATGATAAGGAGCGCGCCGCATGATCCGTAAATATAAGAAGCCCCTCTTCCTTGTTGCGATATTAGCGCTAATCAGCGGCATTATGCTTTTACCGCAGGATGTGTTCGCACAATCCTTCACGCTTGATTTCGGGCAAGAAGACGGTAATGGCTCCGTCACTGGCCGTATTATTCAGATGGTTGCCTTACTGACCATCCTATCACTTGCGCCATCAATTTTGATTATGATGACATCCTTCACACGTATTATCGTCGTGCTGTCCTTCCTGCGTACTGCAATGGGTATTCAGCAAACGCCGCCGAATACGGTATTAATTTCGCTCGCGCTGTTCTTAACGTTGTTCATTATGACGCCAACCCTACAGGCCGCTTACCAACAAGGCATTCAGCCTTTGGTAAATGAAGAAGTGGACGAAATCACCGCATTTGAAAACGCCGTACAGCCTTTCCACGCTTTCATGATGAAGCATGTGCGCGAAAAAGACATTTTGCTCTTCGCTGAAATTGGCAATGTCACCAATGTTGAAGATCCCGCAGATCTGCCGCTACAAGTTGTTGTGCCGGCTTTCATGATCTCTGAATTGCGCCGCGCTTTCGAAATTGGCTTCATGCTGTTCCTACCTTTCTTGATTATCGACATGGTCACAGCCTCTATCTTGATGGCGATGGGTATGATGATGTTGCCGCCAGTGATGATCTCCCTGCCCTTCAAGATCATTTTCTTCGTGCTTGTCGATGGCTGGAATCTTATCGCAGGATCACTCGTGCGCTCCTTTGAAAGCGGA
The DNA here is from genome assembly GCA_030147745.1 of Alphaproteobacteria bacterium. Classification (GTDB taxonomy): domain Bacteria; phylum Pseudomonadota; class Alphaproteobacteria; order Micavibrionales; family Micavibrionaceae; genus UBA2705. Next base: position 31,553 of record JASBUS010000034.1, on the reverse strand, counting down.
CCGCCGCCAGGGTTATAGCCGTAGGATTGAACAATGGCTACCATCACCCGCTTCGCGCCATCACCAACTGGATATCTACATATCGGGCACGCCTATTCCGCGTTATTCACTGCGGCGCTGGGGGATGAATTTATATTGCGCATTGAAGATATCGACCAAACCCGCGCACGTCCTGAATTCTATGACGCTATTTATGAAGATTTAAAATGGCTTGGCCTCACATGGGCTGAACCCGTTTTAAAACAATCTGAAAATATGCCCGCCTATCAAGCCGCCCTTGATCAACTTAGCGCTATGGGCGTGTTATATCCATGTGACTGCACACGCAAAGACGTTAATGAAAGTGCCGATGCACCGCATGGCCCAGAAGGTAAACTTTATACAGGACATTGCCGCCATAAAACGCTCGCCGATATGGCTGAAGGACAAAATTATGCCCTTCGCTTAAATATCGACAAAGCCTTAGATTATATCCAAACGCCCCTGACATTCCACGACCGCACCGCAGGAAAAATTGAGGTTGATCCGCATTTATTGGGAGATGTTGTCCTCGCGCGCAAAGAAACACCGACAAGTTATCATCTTTCCGTCTGTGTTGATGACCATGCGCAGGGCATTAATTTAGTCACGCGCGGTGATGATTTACTTTATGCCTGCCATATTCACCGCGTCATTCAAGCGCTACTTAAACTTGATGAACCTGAATATCATCACCATAAACTACTCTATGATCACGAAGGCAAACGCTTTGCCAAGCGCAATCACAGCGTAACCTTACGCGATATTCGGGCCAAAGGTTTTAGCGTCAATGATGTGAAAGATATGATTGATAAAGGCGATTATCTCACCCGCCTTGGTGCCGTAGGCTTATAAGCTGCGCAATTCTTCAACCTTATATGGACGACCATTTTTTAGCGATGGGATCTGCCCACGGCGTAAAGCGACGTCGTTTAAGTCAATATCCGCGATTAACAAGCCTTCATCTTCACCTGCAGATGCAATGACTTCGCCCCATGGGTTAATAATCATCGAATGCCCCCATGTTTCGCGCCCGCCTTCATGTGTGCCCGTTTGCGCAGGCGCCAACACAAATGCGCCATTTTCAATGGCCCGCGCACGAAGCAAGACTTCCCAATGCGCACGCCCTGTCGGAACGGTAAAGGCTGCAGGCACGGTCAAAATCTCCGCCCCGCGCTGCGCCATATCGCGGTAAAGATGCGGGAAGCGCACGTCATAACAAATGCTCATGCCAATACAGCCAATATCACTATGCACAAGCGCGGCCTTATCCCCGCCATCAAAAGTCTGGCTTTCACGGTAAGCTACACCATCTGGCGTATCGACATCAAACAGATGGATTTTATCATATCGCGCAACAATCTGCCCCTTAGGTGATAATAAATACGATCTGTTCAGTAATTTATTATTATCCCCCTTAATGGTCAGGGATCCAAGCAATAACCAGACGCCCCGTTCTTGAACACGCTTGATGAAATGTTCTAAAAATGGGTGACCAGATTCATGCGGCGCGGTATGTAGTTTTTTAACCTGCGGATAGACCATATGGCAGCTATTTTCAGGCGTAAGGATAAATTCAGCCCCCTGATCAGCTGCGCGCATAAAGGCATCATCAATCAACGCTAAATTATCATCAATTTCAGGGCGCGCAGATGTTTGCACCAACGCCACTTTTAAGGTCTTTTCCATTGAATGTCCTTTAATGCCTTTGCTTAGGCACGCTTACGTATTTTGTCTTCAATTTGTTTAATTTGATCTTCGCTTGGGGCAAAACTGCCGTCAATATGTGCCCCGCCCCATTTGACCAAAGCCATCATCACAGGGCGTAAATCCTCACCCATTGGGGTTAAGCTATATAAATAACGCACAGGATTGTTTTGATATTGACGCTTTTGAATGACACCCGCCGCTTCAAGCTTTTTCAAACGATCCGCCAATATATTGGTCGAGATCTTCTCAGGTGCGCGTAAAAAGTCCTGATATTGCCCCGCGCCAAGCATCAACATATCGCGGATAATCAAAAGCGTCCATTTATCGCCAATCACATCAAGTGCACCAGCAACAGGGCAGCGCGAGCGCGTGCCCACAGCCTTCAAATCATTATATTTCATCTAAAACCTCAGCATCCAGAACAGATTGAGGCACACACACAAGGCTATAATAGCACAGCACAAGGCATTTTAAAACGCCTTGTGCATCAAGGAAGTTTTATGCAAGCATCGCATCTAATTTGCCGTCATAATCAAGCTCGTGAATATCATCACAGCCGCCGACATGCTTGTCATTAATGAAAATTTGCGGCACGGTGCGTGGGCCGCCTGTGCGCTCAACCATCTTCGCACGTGCGTCTTCATCACCTGTGATGTCATAGCCAGTGTAATCTACGCCCTTACGATCCAATAATTTTAATGCTCTTGTGCAAAATGGACAGGTTGTCCAATAATATATTTCGACTTTCGCGCTCATCGCCCTATACTCCATATAAATTCTATCAATTAATCGTTACCAAGTTAGATAACGCAATCAGATTATATTGCAATGTTTAAAACAAAGAAATCAGATATTATAATTTCAGGCGCAGGCACCGCGGGGCTGACGCTCGGCTTGCTTTTGGCGGATTCAGGCATCGCCATCACCTTCATTGAACCAATGAAAGCGCCAACAGGCAAAGCCTTAAAACTTCCTGCCGTAAACACCAATATCGGCACGCGCACTACAGCCGTGATGAATGATAACCTTGCGCTATTCGACCAAATCGGCATATCAGATGCCCTCGCCCCCTATTGTGATGAACTACGCGCCCTGCAAATTGTCGATACTGCTAAAGATAACGACCATGCCGTCACTTTTGAAGCCGCCGAACTGAACCTTGAACGCTTTGGCCTAAATATTCCAAACAGTATTCTGGCCAAAACACTGATGCAAAAAGCGCTTAAGCATAAAAATATAACCATTTTGTTTGAAACCGAAATTGCCGAACTCACCACGTCGGCGAATGACGTGAACTTAACGCTCAACAATGGCAAAACCCTAAACGCTAAACTGCTTGTTGGCGCAGATGGCCGCAATTCAAAAACACGAGAACTTGCGGGCATTAAGGCACAAATCAAGCCAAGCGGTCAGCACGCTTTAACCTGTATCCTTCAATGTGAACATCACCACAATTTCACATCAACTGAATTACATTATAAAGGCGGCCCATTCACATTAGTGCCTCTGCCCGACCACACAGTGTCCTTGGTTTGGGTGGAAAAAGAAGAGCGCGCCACATATTGGATGAGCGAAGACAAAGCCGAACAAGAAGCCGAAATCAACGCCCTCAGCAAAAGCCTACTCGGCCATTTAACCCTAATCACCGAAGTTGAAAGCGTGCCGCTTACATCGATACAGGCAGATAAACTCTGGCAAGGCCGTATCGTTTTAATCGCTGAAGCCGCGCATGTGCTCCACCCAATGGGCGCACAGGGCCTGAACACCAGCCTTCGTGATGTCGCGATGCTTTATAATGAAATATATGAAGCGCTTAGCTGCGGCATTGATTATGCAAGCCCGATTATTTTGAAAAAATATGCGGATGCGCGCCTGAAAGATTCTTCGCTCAGAAACAATTTTTCATTCGGATTAAATAAATGCGTGGCCAATGATTCCGCGGCGTTGAAAATCCTTCGCCGCTTCGGCCTCAAAACCCTCGAAAAACATAATCTACTGCGTCATATGATTATGCGCTATGGTCTTGCCCCATATAAGGCGGCGTGATTATTTTTTGACCGCGCGCGCGACCGATAAAATATGCACGACATCAGCCCCTGCCTGCTTTAATGCCTTGGCGCATTCATTGACCGTTGCGCCCGATGTCATGACATCATCAATCAACAAAACGGTTTTACCGCCCAGCGCGCCGCGGTCATTGATAGCAAAAGCATTTTTAACATTCACCTTACGGTCTTTTGCCCCGCGCCGCCCCTGCGGCGATGTTGCACGAATACGCTTCAATACTGATGGCGCATATATTTTCCCATGTTTAACGGCCAAAGCCTGCGCCAATATCGCCGCCTGATTATAACGGCGCTTTAACAGCCGCGTCCAATGCAGCGGCACTGGCAAAATATAATCCGCCGCTGCAATTAAATCATAGCCCGCACGCTCCATCCACGGCGTAAAAGCGCGCGCGAGGTAAAGATGATCCCCATGCTTATAACGCAAAACCATCTGCCGCGTTAAATCATCATAGACCACAGCCGCCCTTGCGCTATCATAATGCGGCTTATCGGCTATGCATACGGCGCATATCGCCCCATCCTCAACCACATGCGCGGCAGAGAACGGCACGCCGCATGTCGCACAGTAAGGCGCGGAAATAAAATGGATTTGATTCCATACATCTGCTGACAATTGCCCAGTATCACCGACAATCTCACCTGAGATCGGACAGCGCGGCGGCACAATTAAATCTAGCATAACTTTGAGAATCATTCGCATTCCCCTTGTTCGCGTATGGAAAGTTGGACTATAGTCCTGTTTTATGATAAAAAAAAGAATTGATTTTTTTACGTAAATATATTAGTGGTAAATACTATACAAAGAAAAATAAAAGTTTCCGCTAAGATTATCGTAAGTATGAAGGGAACTTTAGGTTATAGAGCTTAAATGGTATCGTTAAAACATGGACATAACCGTGCCTCGCAAGGGGACGATGACGAAGACCTGATACGGCGCATGTATCAAAAAACGCCGCCGCATCTCATCAGTGACGAGCAAAGAGAACTTCTTAAAGATATTCCGGCGCATTTTGTTCGCCGCGCATGGTTTACCCTTGCCCATATGTTGTTAAATGATAATGCCTTAATCGCGGTCATGGGCTGCGGCAATGGCATGCTAACCTACACAATGGCGGTATTAAAACCGAACCTACAATTTGTTGGTATTGATCATGACAAAAACGCCATCAGTTTTGCCCGTCAAAATTACAAATTACAAAATGCCGAATTCATTCAGGGTGATATTTCCCGCATTAATCTAGGCCCTGAAAGTGTTGATGCGATTATTAGCAATCGCATCCTCTATGAGATTTATTCCAATCACGCTTATAGCGACCTGTGCGTTACCCGTGCGTTAGAACATCACTTCAGCCTTTTGAAAACCGATGGCACAATGTTCATACAGGACTATGTCATGCCAGAACCTGGTCAATTTGTTCTGATGGAATTTCCAGACAAACCAGGTTTAAGTGATGATTTTGCTGATTTCTCAAATGCCGAGCTTTTGGAATGGTATTCTGAACAAGCGCGTTCACATGATGAATATTCAGGCTTCTTCCTAGAAGAACTTCCACCGCGTTTCCCGAAAACCCGCCTCTTCCGCTTGCCGTATAAATGGGCTTATGAATTTATGATCCGCAAGCATGACCGCAATTTGTGGAAAAGCGAGCTTGATAAAGAATACGCATTCTTCACGGAACGTGATTTCCGCAAAAATCTAAAATCATTGGGCGGCCGCGTACTTTATACCGCCAAACAATGGGATGAAAAATTCATCGCCGAAAACTATGATGGTCAATTTAACCTATATAGTGAAGAAGGCATCACTTTAAGCTATCCACCAACATCATTGGTCGTATTAGCCCGCAAAATTAATCACAAGCAAAGCTTACGTTTGAGTGAACGTCGCCGTTCTAAAAAGCCGACAGGTCAATTGCAAATCACCTCTATGCGTAACAAAGATAATGGCGAATTAATTGACATTGTCTCCCGCGCCGAAGCATCAGCAGATATACTGCCATATCGCATTGACGAAGCGAACCAAACGATCAAAGTTTATATCCATGAAGGCAACCCACGCGGCCTAGCTAATGCTGTACCACGCGGAACAAACAACCTTGATGGTCGCTCATGGTCAGGCCATATGATCGAAGCGATCAGCATCCGTGCGGATGACGTGCCTGAAAATTACGATAGCGATATACGCGGCGTAAAAGACTTTGCCGATACATTCTTTGGCCTTAAGCCATTCTTCGGCGCGAAGCTTGAAAAAGGCGCTGGCTATTACACCGACCCAAAACATATTGATGAAAAAATCGACACCTATTATCTGCAAATCGCAGAGAATGACGAAAAGGTCAAACAGATTACTGACCATCTGATGGACAGTAACCATTATAAAACACGCGGCATTCTGCGTGAACTTGATGCACAAGACATTCTAAACGCTATTGCCGTTGGGTTGATCCCAACCTGCCGTTTGGAAATCCAAATTCGCAATTTGTTACAAAAACACAATATTAAGGCGACCTCTTGGAGCGAATCTCCGCTGCAATTGAAGGAAAATCCGAATATTAAAGAAACCAAGGTTAATGACCTGATCCGACGCCTGCGTGAAGACAAACAGCAACCATTTGAAAAAGCCAAAGGTTCAGCGGGGCAAATTCAAATCTCGCACTCAATCTTTGTTGATGAAGGCCTTGCTGATTCAGGCGGCAGCTCAGGTTTAAGTTCACATGAAATGGACTTCTTCCTCCCGACCGCGCAAACAACCAATATTGCCGTGGTTATGCCGCTATCGAAAAACATCAATGGCGAAGTTATGTCGGGCATTTGTACAGATTATATGCCGATACCACAGCGCTATAATGGCAGCGGCCTGACCGTTAGCGTCCCGAGCTTTGAACTACCAAATTCGATTAGCTCTATGGAGCAAGCCAAGCGCTTCATTGCGGAGAAGTTTGAAGTTGACCCGAAATATGTCAGCCCACTTGGCCCAAGTTATTTTAAACATTTAGGCGTCACGCCGCAGCGTATTTTCCCATTCGCGGTTTGTGAAGCCCCTGGCGGCGCAGGTCATATGTCAGGTGTGACCGAATATGTGAACACCAAAGGCCTTCTCTCCCTTTGCTATTGGGATAACCATGACAGTTTCATCAAAGTCGTTGCGATGTCTTATCAGCAATTCTGTCAGGATAGCGACCATTCAGTGAAATGGTCACTGACCAAATCATTCGCGGCCGATCATTCACGCTCAATTTCTGAAATGGGTGAATATATTAATCAAGGCTCAAACGGCGCACGCGCACAAATCCCCGCGCCTGCAAATAGCAGCAGCGCGTCTTCTACGAGCATTTCTGCGCCGACAACATCAGGCGGATCTGAATTAGGTATTGCGGATGCTGCACGCGCCGCGCGTGATAGCGCCGACGCATCAAGCAGCAGCGCAAGCGAAGGTACAAGCCTCACCGCACCGAAAAAGAAAAGCAAAAGCACAGGCCGCACAGGTTTGTTACAACGCCTAAAAGGCCGAAATGGCAGCATGGGCGAACATATGGAACAAATTAAAACGGGTTTGAAAGCCAGTGACCTTGGCGCTTATGAAGAAAAAGAACCGTCAAAAAACGACAAAGACTATAAACTCCGCCGATATTTAGATTAGGCCTATGCAACACGCCCAACTCTTCGATAAAACACGTCAGCGCGCATTACGCAATCAACATGCTGCACATATTGCGGATTATAATTTCCTGATTGAACATGCGGCGCAGTCGATCATTGACCGCCTAAGCGTCATTACCCTCAACTTTGAAACTGTGGCGATTTACGGTGGACGCACATCCCCAGACAGCATAAGTGCCATCATCGACGCCCTTAACGCCAAAACGATATTCTTGTGCGATATGGCGTCTGCCCTATGTACGCAGCTTAAAAACAATTTTAAAAGCCAATCCATACACATCATCCAGTCAGACGCTGAATGGCTACCATTCGCCAATCATAGCCTTGATGCCTGTATCGGCTTATTCGAACATCACAGTTTAAACGATTTGCCCGGCGCATTAATTCAAGCGCAACGCGCGATAAGACCCGATGGTTTATTCATGGCTGCGCTGCCGGGAGCCGACACGATGTATGAATTACGTGAAGCCATGCAGCGCACAGAAATTGACCTTTATGGCGGTATGGCACCGCATATCTTTCCTTTCGCCGATAAACAGCAATATGGCGCATTAATGCAGCGCGCAGGCTTTGCCCTGCCTGTTGTCGATTCTGAACATTTAAATGTCAGCTATACCAATATCTTCCGCCTCTTCCATGACCTTAAATCCATGGCCGAAGGCAATTATTTAAACGCGCGCGATAAGAAAAACCTTAGCCGTAGATTCTTCCAAAAATGTGAAAGCCTCTATCGCGCCGAAAATGGCTTTAGCGCCGAAGAGCGCTTTGATGTCGTGTTTGAAATTATTCACCTGATTGGCTGGGCTCCTGATAAAAGCAAACAGCAACAGCCCCTAAAACCAGGCAGCGCTGAAACGAGCCTCAGCGCTATATTGTCAACTGAATCATAAACGCGTATTATATTGCCTATGTTGACGGTACATTTGATCCCCGCTTTTGATGATAATTACATCTTCGCCTTCCCGCTTTATGGTGGGGCATGGGCTGTGGTTGATCCGGGTGATGCTGCGCCTGTTATTAATCACTTCCAACGCACAGGGCGCAAGCCGTCTTATATTTTCCTCACCCATCATCACAATGACCATATTGGCGGCGCTGAAGAACTCCGCAAAAAATTTGGCTGCAAGATTATCGGCCATGCGGACGATGCGGCGCGCCTCCCAGCATTAGACATCGCGGTAAATGATGGCGACAAGATCGATATTGATGGCACAAAAGTTAACGTCATCCGCACAGATGGCCACACGATAGGCCATATTTGTTATTACCTGCCCGATCAGCGCAGTATATTTGTTGGCGATACATTATTCGTTATGGGCTGCGGACGCTTATTTGAAGGCAGCGCGGAGCAAATGTATGCATCGCTCCAAAAATTAAAAGCCTTACCAGACGATATTTCAATTTATTGCGCTCATGAATATACCGTGGCCAATGCAACATTCGCACATGATTATCTGCCTGATAATGAAGAGATTAAAAACGGTTTATATTTCTTCAACCAATTACGCGCCGATAATATCCCGACCGTGCCGACAAGCCTCCGCGCGGAGAAACTGAGCAATCCATTCCTCCTCGCCGATAGCGCCGAAAGCTTCGCCGCAGCACGTAAAGCCAAAGATCAGTTTTAATCATGACCATACGCAGCGCAGAATTTGACGACATCTATTTCTCCCCCGATGATGGCGCGGCGGAAACTGAATATGTATTCCTGCGCGGCAATAACTTGCCGCAAAACTGGATTGGGCGCGATTATTTTACCATCTGCGAAACAGGTTTCGGCACGGGTCTCAACTTCCTTGTCGCATGGGATCTGTTTGAAAAAACAGCCGCGCCACAGCAGCACTTACATTTCATATCCTTTGAAAAATTCCCGCTTGCGCCAGATGTTATAAAAGACGCCCTTACCCCATGGGCAGAACGCTTTGGTCATAAAATTGATCAAATGCTGAGCCAATACCCCCTACGCATTAATGGTTGGCATCGCCTAGATATCACACCAAATATTTCCATCACCCTGATTTTTGATGATGTGAATAACGCCATACCGCAATTAGACACACCAATTGATGCATGGTTTCTTGATGGCTTTGCCCCGTCCAAAAATCCAGATATGTGGAGCGAAAATCTATTTTCAGCCATGCGCCGCTGCGCCCATCAACACACAACCGCCGCGACCTTCTCCGCCGCAGGCTTTGTTAAACGCGGCATCGCCGAACATGGTTTCACGGTCAGAAAAGACAAAGGCTATGGCCGTAAACGCGACATGCTTACTGCGACATTCAGCGCCGATGAAACCGCGCCGAAGCAGCCATTAACCGCCAAATCCACCAGCAAAAAAATTGCCGTGCTTGGCGGCGGCCTCGGCGGCACGGCAGCAGCCTATTTTCTCGCCCAATCAGGTCATGATGTGACGTTATTTGAACAAGAAAATACGCTTGCCAGCAAAGCCTCTGGCAACCCGCGCGGCCTTTATAATCCACGCTTTAGAAAAGAATACGATACGGAGTCGATCTTTTATTCATCCGCCTATAATTCGGCCTATAAATTATTCAAAGAATTTGGCGATGAAATTGACTTCACCCCCTGCGGGACAGTGCATTTAATTAATGATGAAAAGAAGCAAATCCGCCTGCCGGTGACGAGAGTTACATGGAACTGGCATGACGACCATATGCGTATCATCCCAAAGGCTGAAAGTAAGGATATTTGCGGCATAGAACTAAATTGCGACAGCTTATTTTTACCTGATGGCGGTTTTGTTTCCCCGCATAAACTCTGCCACAAACTCGTGCAAAATATTAAAGTCGTCCATGGCTATAAAGACATTGATTATAGCGCCTATAACGCCGTTATTTTTGCCGTCGGCGCGAGTTTCATGGACTTCCCCGAACTTGAAGGCATCGACCTCCACACCATACGCGGACAAATCACATCGGTTAAGGCCCCGAATAACAACACTATAAAAACCTTACTCTGCTATGGCGGATATAGCACACCTGCGTGTGATGGTGAAATCACATGCGGCTCAACATTCCAGCGCTGGCGCAACGACACTGATATCGACCCAAAAGATAACCGCGATAACATCAACCTACTCAATGCGCTGTTACCGCCAGAACAACATATTCAAGAAGACCAAATCACAGGCGGTAGAACATCGCTCCGCACCGCATCACAGGATTTATTCCCTGTCGTTGGCCACCTTAAGGACAATATGTATGTTTCAATTGGCCATGGCTCGCATGGGTTATTATCATCTGTCATGGGCGGCCTAGTTTTAAATGACCTCATATCGCTAAACGGTCAAACACCCCTGCCGCAAAATATGCTGAATAAATTAGCGCCCGCACGTTACCTTAAGGCGAAAGCCTAAAATCTTAATAAAATTCGTTTTAAAATAATTTCCGTTTCACGCAAAAGCTGTGTTAAGCTTAATCATAAGGGGAATAATAATGATTAAGAAAATTTGCGCCTATTTGAAAGACGAACGCGGCACTTCCGCGGTTGAATATGCACTACTTTGTGCACTTGGCGTTTTGGTCTTGGTCGGCGCATATGCAATGTATGCCGAATTACTGCAAGATTTCTTCACCAATTTCATTGATCAAATCAACCCGTTTTAATTCACAAAATTGATGATGTTTTGACACTCTGCGCTAGGCATTTCCATGCAATGGCGCTATAACTATCATCATGGATTTCTTATATAGCACATGGATTGAAAATGCGCCGTTAGGCACATATACAATATGGCTGACTTTGTTGGCGGTATTTGCATTTACATTGGTGCTTATTCCACCTATGCGCTTACTCGCCATTAAATATGGCTATGTGGATGAACCGGGCGGCCGCAAAATCCACCACGCACCAATACCTCCCGTTGGTGGCTTTGTTATTTTCACACTTTTCCTCATTCTTAATGCGAGCCTATTTTCGCTCAGCAAGGAACTTATTAGCCTTTATAGCGCCCTAACTTTACTGCTCGTCACAGGCTTAATAGACGATAAACGCCCCGTCCCTGCGCAAATTAAATTCATCATTCACTTCATCGCCGCGGGCATAATCGTGATTGGCGGCGGCGCGCAGCTTGATAATATGGGCAATATGCTCGGTTTTGGGGACTGGCATATGGGCTGGTTTGGTATTATTTTCTCCATTGCCTGCGTGGTGTATCTTATCAACGCCGTGAATATGATGGATGGCCTTGACGGCCTCGCAGGCGGCAAAAGCTTGATGATCATGTTCTGGCTGATCTGCGCGGCGCATATTAGCGGCAATCCGCAAATCATGCTACATATCGGCCTTATTGCCGCGGCGCTTGCTGGCTTTCTTTTCTACAATATGCGTCACCCTTTACGTGATAAAGCCTGCATCTTCCTTGGCGACACAGGCTCAATGTGTTTAGGCCTGATCATCGCATGGTTCTGCATTCATATCACCCTTGGTAACAATGCGCCGTTAACACCGATATCAATAGCTTGGATTATTGCCTTACCAATCATTGATGCTTTTGGCCTTTTTGCCATGCGCATATATGAAGGCCGCCATCCTTTTTCAGCGGATTTACGCCATTTCCACCATCATTTCATTCATGCGGGTTTCCCTGTTGGTGATACGACACTCATGATCATTTCACTTGGCGGCGCACTCGGTGCGATTGGTTTTGCCGCGAGCCTGTTTAACTGGCCAGAGCCTATTATGACGGCGCTATGGGTTATTCTCTGGCTCGGTCACGCGGTGCTCGTGATTAAATCAGATCACTTCATCCGCTTCCTCGAAAAACTCTTTCACATTCGCTATAAACGGCACAAAAAGGCTAAACAATGAAGATTGCTTTCCTCGTCACACGTCTAGATGAATTTGGCGGCGTACAAATCCATATTCGCGACTTAAGCACATGGCTCAACAACCAAGGCCACGAAGCTCTTGTCTATTCAGGCTGGCCTGGCATTATTTCAGACCATATCAAAGCAATGGGCACACCTTATTACGAGATTAAAGATATGGGCCGCCCAATCCGCCCAATCAAGGATTTAAAATCCATCTTACAGCTGCGCCGTTACCTTAAAAAACATAAGCCTGATATTTTATCCTGCCATTCATCAAAGGCCGGCATTGTCGGGCGCGCCGCGGCGATTGGCCTACCGACCAAAGTCATTTTCACAGCCCATGGCTGGGCCTTTACCGAAGGCGTATCAAACGGCGCACGCATATTGTATAAATTGATTGAAAAATGCGCCGCCCCATTTTGCCAAAAAATCATTACGGTGAGTGAATATGACCGTCAGCTGGCGTTAAAATACAAAATCGCCCCTGCTGATAAAATCATCGCCATTCATAACGGCATGCCACAGCGCCCCTGCCCTAACCGTGTCCCCAAAGAGAGCAGAGCCCAGCCCGTAAAACTTATCATGGTTGCCCGCTTTGCTGCACAGAAAGACCACGCGACATTACTGCACGCCCTAACACAGATTAAAGACAAAAACTGGCATCTAAGCCTGTGCGGTAATGGCGACAGCCTGCCGATACAAGAATTGGCTGTTGAGCTAGACTTAACTGAAAAAATCGACTTTCTTGGTGAGCGCGATGATGTGCCAGAGCTTTTGGAAAAACATGACGTATTCTTGCTCATCACCCATTGGGAGGGCTTCCCGCGCTCCATCATCGAAGCGATGCGTGCGGGCATGCCATCCATCGCTACCGACGTTGCAGGTAATGGCGAGTCCATCGCCCATGACAAAACAGGTTATTTGGTGAAACACAAAGATACAGAAGATGTCGCCGAAGCGATCAGCCGCTTAATTGAGGACGAGCAACTCCGCCTCAATATGGGTAAAGCCGCGCGCGCGCGCTATGATGAAGAATTCACCTTCCTGCATATGGCGCAGCAAAATCTTAATCTCTATACAGAATTAATGGATAAAAGCGCTTAAATCTCAATGCGCTCTAGATAAGTTATAACCTTATCATATTCTTGCTTCACATCCGCGAGGACTTGGTCTCGGTCAGACTTCTTAGCGACAAGCAATTCTTCGGCACGCTGTAAATCCACAACCAATTTTTGTGCACCAATCATCATTGAACAGCCTTTAAAGCCATGCGCGATTTCAACCCATTCTTTGGATTCGCCGCCGCGGCACGTACCTTCCAATTTGCGAATAAAGTCTTCACTTTGCAGCTTGAACATATCAACGAATTTTTGAATTTCAGTTTGGTCGCCCATAAAGCCGCGGATAAGTTTTAAATCAATCGGTGGCGATTTTTCAAACTCCGTCAAAGCGACTTTTTCACCTGCGGTAATACCACGCGGTGAAGCGCTGAAATCAATCCAGCTTGACAGAATGTCTTTCAAATATTGGATTTCGACAGGCTTTGCAATATAGGCATCCATACCCGCTTCAAAACATTTCGCTTCAGCGCCCTTCATTGCATCAGCGGTCATGGCAATAACCGGAATATGATGACCTAAATCTTCCTGTTTTTCGATCTCGCGAATATCACGTGTTGCATCATAACCGTTTTTAACGGGCATATGGCAGTCCATAAGGATCAAATCATAGTCACCGTTTTTATATTCATTTAAAACGTCCAGACCATTATCGGCAATTTTATAGTGATGGAAACCAACATGCTTCAATAAGCGAAGAACATATTGCTGGTTCAACACCACATCTTCGGCGACCAATATGCGTGCATCCCCGACTGGAATACGGTTGTGACCTGATCCGCCGCGCTGTGAAATACTAAAGACGCCGCCCTGTGGTTCCGCAATAATATTTTTCTGTTTCGAGACCATGAATGGAATTTTAATCCAAAAGACTGAACCAAGGCCAAAGGTTGAACGCACCCCAATTTCACCGCCCATCATTTGCACCAAATCTTTGGTGATGGTTAAACCAAGGCCTGTGCCGCCAAAGCGGCGCGTTATCGTGTCATCAGCTTGACGGAATTTCTCAAAAATGGCCTCGACTTTATCTTCAGGAATACCAATACCGTTATCTTTCACTTCAATGTGAAATTCAACATGGTCTTTATCCAGCATTTTATGGTCAACATTGACGCGCACATAACCGTTTTCTTTGATCACCTGCACATCGTCTTCACCATATGGGTCTTTAATATATTTAATCGCATTACCCACCAAATTGGTCAGCACCTGATTAATGCGCAAGCTATCACCCAAAATGGTTGGCACAGAATCCTTGTTGTAATTGACCGAAAGCGTAACACCTTTATTGCTTGCAACTGGCGCCATTGAAGCGACCAAATTATCAATTAAATCACGCAGGTTTAAGTCTTTAGATTCAAGCGTGAATAGGCCAGATTCAATTTTTGAAATATCCAAAATATCATTCACGATATCGAGCAAATTTTGCGATGATTTATAAATCACGCTCGACATTTCGCGCGTATCTTCATCCATATCTTCCGTATCTAGAATAAGCTCGGTCATCCCCATAATACTGTTAAGTGGTGTGCGCAATTCGTGCGACATATTCGCTAAGAACTTACTTTTCATACGGTTGGCAGATTCAGCATCTTCACGCGCCTGCACTAAAGCATGGTCACGCTCTTCCATCTTTTTGACCATCTGGTTAAATGCGCCAATCATATCGCCCAATTCATCCTGTGATGTGATTGGCACTTCCGCACTAAAGTCCTCATCCTCAACAAATTTATTCGCCGCATTGCGTAGCGCGATCACTGGACGGCTAATAACAGCCTGCATCGAGTTTGCTGAGATATAAACCAAGACCATAACGGCAATCAAAACCCCAAAATTAAAAGCCAAATCGACAATCCAACTTTGGTTAAAGCTGCTTAAATCAAAATAAATGATCAAATCACCAACGCGCTCACTCTCTGCACGCATGATCGGCGTATAGGAAACAATACGCTGAAAATCATTTTGTTCGGCCTGTACTGGCCTATTTTCTGGACAATCTCCAACGTTGCCACCTTGTGCATATTCAACAAATAATTCATTGGTCAAATTATAAACGCAAGCATAACGCACAGAGTCTTCAAAACGTAGACTTTGTAGATTTTCTTCTGCCGCTGGTTTATCGATAAAGTCAAGCGCAGAAATAAGGCCTTGCGCCGTGATATTGCTAATAATCGTCGTACGTTTATGGATTTCATTTTTCGTGAACAAATACCCACCAATATTCATGATGCACATCACGGCAATCAGCGTCACGAAGGTGGTCCCTACTGTAATCAGCAGCAGCTTCGCACGGATGGATAATTTGTTATAAATCAACATGTCAAACTTACCTCAGACTACAACTTCGGATTATATTAGCGCATTTGTAATGACAGGTACATAACTTTCAATTTTATCATGGAATTATTAATGTAATGGTTTATAATCACCAGTCGGCATGGCTAATCCATACCGAAAATAAGAAGCTATGACGCATTATATGAGACGTTTTTTTCTAATCGCAGCTTTAATCGGAACATGTTTTATAACGTGCGCCGCGCATGCGCGCGCCGCCGAGCCAATAGAAAAAATCAAAGCCGTCTTCCTGTTCAAATTTTTTGACTATGTATCTTGGGACACGCCAAAAGGTAGTAATAAAACATTATGCACTTTTGGCTATCACCCATTTGAAAGAGACTTAGAATTTATCGCAAAAATGCGCCAACAAGACACCATCAATGTCATGAAAATTGACAGCCTTACTGACGCGAAAAAATGCAACGTTTTGTATATTCATGACATTGATAATAAAGCTGATTTAGCAGGCATCCCTGCAACCGCTAATGCGTTAATTGTCAGCAGCGAAAAACGCGCCCTTCAACATGGCGGCATGATTGTCATGGAAGAAAAATCAGGTCGTGTGCAACTTTCAATCAACCTGAAAGCCGCCGAAAGCAAGAAGCTGAAAATCAGCTCCCGCCTTTTGCAAATCTCAAACGTTATCCGTTAAACATTAATCGCGTTTAAAAGTTAACGCTGATGCGCCCATAAACTGCGCGGCTGTTATCAATTGGGAACGAGTTGATTGATTTACGATTGTATTCAGGGAAATTAATATCCTCATTCAGTAGATTCTCGCCATATAGCGTGAAACGCATTTTCGGGAAATTCTCTGGCACAGGTAAATCAATATTCAAATTCGCACTAACCAAATGATAAGACTCAGGCGGCGTATTGACATTTAAAACGGATGGATTGGTTTCACGCAAATCTTGCGGATCCCCATACCAGCTGTCGAATACGCCAAATGACCAATTCCCTCCATCATAAGACACACCAAGTTTCGCCATTAAATTCGGTGAAAATGTTGGGTCATCAATGCCTGTATCGCTCTTACCCGTTTGATACGCCATCGAGCCTTGAATTTGCCAGCCATCAGCAAAGTAATGCTTGGCTTCAAACTCTATCCCTTTAAAGACTTGCTCGCCTGTATTGGTAATCCAACTGCCCGCCCCCATTGGATTGGCTGTACGGGCAATAATATCTTCCATACGGCTACGATACGCCGAGAGCGCCATATAGGTCGTATCTGTATTGTAAAAGATTTGCCCCTCAAGCGTTTTGATGCGCTCTGGGTGCATATTTCTATCACCCACGATAAAATTAGGCACATTCACTTCACGCTCAATTGCCGTAGAAGAACGGAACGCCTCACCGTAGAGTAATTTCACGCCGCCATAAGACACCGGCGTGTAAATCATCGCCAAGCGCGGCGATAAATCAGCCTTGAACGATTCTGCGTCATTTAACTGCATACCGCCAACAAATTTCCAATCATCATTCAAACGATAATCAAGTTGGGCGTATAAATTATGCAGATGCTGTTGATAAGCAATATCAGAAACATAACCATCCTGATGTTCAAAGAAACCGCCATAAGACAACACAAGATTATCATGTATATCGCTGCGCCCAGACAACTCAAACACCAAAGAATCGTCTTGGTTTTTACTCGTAATATCCGAATAATTCCCTGAGCGTGAACGGTTATAAGTTACATGCGTTTCAATTTCCGTGTTGTCCAATAAATCAAATTTATATCCGACATCTAACGTCGTGCGCAGCCCATCACTTTCAGATTCAGGAAAACGCGAAAATGTACCCAAAGAGCTTTGTGCTACGCGGTCAACAAAAGCGAGCATGGATAAATCCTTGAAATGCCCCGTCACATAGACAGCATGCCCCTCTTCACGTGTACGATAAGTCCCCTCAACATTATTTTCATCACGAATGGTAAAGCGTTCACCTTTTGCATCAGTCGCTTTCACAGCCGTCAAGATCGACCAATCCTGCCCACTAAATGAGGCGCTGCCTTCTTGATCACGACGATTAAACGAGCCATAAGTCGTTTGTAAAGACACACATTCATCGCAAGCGTCTTTCGACACAATATTCACAACACCCGCATAGGCATCCGTACCATAAAGAACTGAACCTGGCCCACGTATCACTTCAATTTGTTTAATAATGCTGACAGGATAATGCGTGAATAAGCCATAATTCAAATGCCCGCCATAACCATCGCGCACAGGGCGGCCATCAATTAAAAACAAAATACGGTTCGGATAATGTTGGTTTGTCGCCGCACGCAAAGTCACCACGTTATTCGGGTTTGCCGTGCTATTCAGCACCTGCAAACTTGGCACACGGTTTAAAACATCATGCAAATTGACTGCGCCATAACGCTTAATATCGTCTTCACTGACAATCGACATAATACTCGGCGCTTCGCGCATATGCTCCAATGATTTGGATGCTGAGCTAACTTGCACATTGGCAAGGCTTTCTATATCCAGCGCCATTAGCGCCTCGATAGACATCTGTTCCGCCTTTGCGCTGCCCCCTGACAGAAGTGCTACGCAAGCGACTGATAGACAAAAATATTTTCTATTCATCAAAAAAACTTTATAAAAAAATTAAAATCAAAAGATACGCCCCATTGCTAGGAATAGTGCCAGATATCAATATGATAAACAATGATTCAATCACAATTAATCACAAATTATAGTCATGGCTAACGACGTAAATATGTCCAACAAAATGGGGATAAGTCAGTGGATAGGCTGTGCGTATATTGCTCGCCCCCATTTCACCCCCTAGGATTAAATTATGATTCTTTATGCAGCCTTGCATACGACCGTCCGTTCTGAATGGTGATATATATGACACATGTGAAAAAACGCCAGTTTTCTGGTTATGCGCGTATCTTACTAACTTCAACACTTCTAGCCGTATCTTTAACTGGCTGCGGTGCGCTTGAACGTTTGTCACAAAAACTACCACCACTGGATGACAACTACACTTATCCAGAAGAAGCCAATAACATTCCAGTTGATAGCTGGGCAACGCCGCCACAAACTCAAGGCGCACAAGCACCTGCTCTGCCGAATATGGCCCCTGCCCAAGGTATTAAGCCGCAATCTGTTGCCGCGAATATGGATGAACCACTTGGCACAGAAGAGATTTATCAGCGCTTCCAATTCATGGAACAGCAAATCGGACTAATGCGTCAGGATATGGAGCGCATCACACCGCTGCTTAGCCGCCTATCGATTATGGAACAATCGATGCGCGAATTATCACAGGCACTAAACACTGCCTATGTTAATCCTGCACAAAATATGGCGCCGCAAGCCATTGCCCCTGTGCCACATGCCGCAGCGCCCATGATGGCAGCTCCATACACACCGCCGCCACATATGGCGCCTTATGGGCAGCCAATGCCAATGCATGGCGCGGATGCTTTGGCACAAACATATGCTAATCCAGCGCCAATGCAGCAAGCCGCCCCACAGGCGCCTGTGCAATCCGCACCGAAAGCCATGTCTGGCACAAATGTCACAGGCATTCGTTTCGGTGAATATAAAGGCCGCGACCGTGTTGTATTGGATTTAAGCGCCCCTGCTGAATTCCGTTACGACCTAGACAACAATGAGAAAATCTTGATTGTTGACCTACCAAACGCCGCTTGGAGCGCCCAAATGGCGAAGAAGATCACAAATTCAGGCGCAATCAGCGCCTATAACGCACAGCCAGGTCAAAATGGCGGCACTCAGCTGATCTTCTCGCTCAAACGTAATGCGCGCATCACCCAAGCCCGCCCATTACCGCCAAACGCAACATACGGCCACCGCATATTCATGGACATCGAATAAAACAAAAGCGGCCTAACCAGCCGCTTTTTTATGCCCACATCTCGTAACATTTTTTTCTTACATTCATTTCAGAACAAGCCACGAGTGAACCACAACTATATGCATCTAATCATATAAAGCCTGCTTTATGATAGAAGCCACAGTTTCAGCATTGATATTGCGTTCTTTGCAATAGCTTGTATCGAGCCAATCTTTTAACAATTTTTGACCTTTACTCGCATTACACCCCCGACAACATAAAACAATATTCTCACGCGTTACAATTTTAGCATCATTGATAATGTGCTCCCAACTCTTTGAGCTCCTGACACAAACCTTTGGGTCAGTAAAGGCCACACCACAATAAACGCAAACTTTATCTCTTTGCTTAACTTCCTGCTCTAGCCAATCAGGAATATTCCATTTATTTACCACAAAAAACCACCTTTATTATTCTATGCTTACCATTAAACATTACGTTGTGTTTTATATAAGTTTTCCCTTTATACACTAAGAGTTAAACACTCAAAATCAAACCACATGTAAAATATTATTTAAAATTAAGGCTTACTATTATAACCATATTTTTTTTAGGTTGCCGCGCATTAAGTTACATATATACTAACCTCGTCTTCACCATAAATGAATGTATGAGATGGATTAATAATGTTTGAGATAGTTTTTGGCCTAGCGGCTTTAGTATTCGTTGTTTTTATATACTTACTTCCTACTTATGTAGCATCACGCCGCCAACACAAGAATCTTATACCAATATTTATTATCAACTTATTTCTCGGCGCAACAGGAATTGCATGGGTAATTTCTCTAGCTTGGGCATTCTCTAGTAATGTTCGTGAAGATATATTGACCTGATTATACAGCCCAGCCGAATACAACTATTCAAGTAAAACTAAATTGCAGTCTAACTACATTTTTAATGGCCAGTGTGCCACGGTCTAAATTAGGATACGATAATTTACTGGGAAGATATGGTGCGGGCGGGGGGACTTGAACCCCCACTCCCAAAGGGAAACGGATTTTAAGTCCGCAGCGTCTACCGATTCCGCCACGCCCGCGCACCATAATGGTATAACGATCAAGCATTCTGTATATCGGTAGTCTGCCTGACCGAGGCTCATATTTACATTAAATATTTTGCTGCATCAAGGCCTAATATAACGCCAAAGCGGATTTTCACCGCTTTTTCTTTAATTCGCGTTACTCTCAAGCGCTTTATAGATCTGTGCCAAAACGTCGCGGCCTTTATCTGTCAAGAAAATCGCTTTCTTGCGGCGCTCTTCTGGTGAGATTTTTAATTCAATCAAACCATAAGGATTACCGTTTTGACGATATTTCGACAATGCGCCGACAATACGTGACACCGTTGAAAGCCCTAAATCCATTTTATTGGCAAGTTCTGTCAAAGACATCCCTTCCTGCATAGAGATCTGCGCTAAACAAATACTATATTGCAGTGGGAATTCACTATCGACCTTACGAAGCGTTTCTAACACATTTAAAAATGTATTATTTGCCGCTGTATATTCGTTGTCCTGCGCGACTGATGCAGCGTCCGCTACAGCTAAAACTTTGCTTTTTTGCTTAACAACCATGTGAAAAAGTCACTCCTTAAAAATGGCTAATAATGTCTTTAAACACGTTAACCATTTTTCGCAACAAAATCATCTGTTCATAAGCATATAAAGCTATGTTTTATACTATATAGTGGACATACCCTCATAAAGCGCTTGGTCAAATTCATAGATCTGCCCACCAACATAAGCTTTATGATTTGGATTGATGATATAATGCCGCCCATTAACCGATAAACGCATACATAAACACTGCAAATTCAGCGCATCTTGATCTGCATCGTCATAAAGATAACTTTCAACAAATTTATCTGCTGCCGCAAAGTCGAGAAAAAAGACATTCCCCCCGACAAATTTACAAAAGAAAAACCGTGCACAGGATATATCAAGCCCAGCAAATTCAGTATTTACAAAGCGGCATTGACTGAGAGTGCAATAAGCCAGACATGCTCCAAGTAAACAGCTTTCGTTAAAATCGCATTTTTGAAAGACAGCCTCACTGATATTCGCGCCTGTCATATTCGCCCCCGTAAAGGATACGTCATAGAAACGCGCATCATCTAAATTCGCAAAGGATAAATCTTGATAAGATAAATCAAGATTATGCAGCGGCACATGGTCCGTTACAGCTAATTCTAATGCGTCTTTAAGATTATTGGCTCGGCATTGATATATCGTGATGCCGTCACGGTTTATTAACCGGAAAACATCCGGTTCTGTTAGTATACTCATTTTTTCCTCACACAAAATAGTTGCTTAATCGCAATTATTGTTTGAATAGGATATTTAAAATAATATGTCAAGTAATTTTCTTTGATTGAAACTTTCTGCATCAATGACTATCTTAATAATCACCAATATTACCAAGCCTTGCGCCTAGATAAAAAAATTTATGACCACCGATAAAGACATGCCCCTTGCACAGGGGTTAAGCATCATCAAAAAATTCACAACCACCCTGCCCAATCGGCCGGGTGTGTACCGCATGTTGAATGAAAAAAGCGAAGTCCTTTATGTTGGTAAAGCCAAAGCCCTTAAAAAGCGTGTCTTAAACTATACGCAGCCGCAACGCCAAAGCGGCCGCATTTTGCGCATGATTGCACAGACGCGCAGTATGGAATTCATCGAAACAGCATCCGAGGCTGAAGCCCTTCTGCTTGAAGCCAACCTGATCAAACAGCTTAAGCCAAAATATAATATCTTGCTGCGGGATGATAAATCGTTCCCCTATATCATGATCACCAATGACCATGATTACCCAATGCTTGAAAAACACCGCGGCGCACAGAAGAAAGGCATCGAATATTTCGGCCCTTTCGCCAATGCAGGCGCCGTGAACCGCACCATCGCTTTCTTGCAAAAAGCCTTCTTGCTCCGAAATTGCAGCGATAATGTATTCGCTAATCGCTCTCGTCCTTGTTTGCAATATCATATCAAACGCTGCACAGCGCCATGCGTGCACAAAGTATCCAAAGCTGAATATCAGCAACAAGTCGACCATGCCCGCGCCTTTTTAAGCGGTAAAAGCGATTTGGTTTTAAAAGACATGTCCGCAAAAATGCAGCAAGCGAGCGAAGATCTCGACTTTGAACATGCCGCCGAATATCGCGACCGTATTAAGGCGCTGAACGCCATTCAAGCCCATCAGGATATTAATATCGCAGGCCTAGGCGATGTCGATATTTTTGCAGGCGTAATGCTTGAGGGGCAAAGCTGTATTCAGGTTTTCTTCTTCCGCGCAGGTCAAAATTTCGGCAATAAATCCTATTTCCCACGTCACAATAAAGACGAAAGCTTGGAAGATATCCTGCCCGCTTTTATTGCGCAGTTTTATTTGCGCCACCCTATTCCGCCACAAATCATGCTCAGCCATGACGTCAACAGCGATGAAAGCCAATTGCTTGAAGATGCCCTCTCCGCCAAGTCAGAACGTAAAACCGCTATCACCGTGCCACAGCGCGGCGATAAAAAGAAGCTTATGCAATTCGTTGAAAATAATGCGCGCGAATCTTTAAAACGCAAAATTTTGATGAGCGAGAATGACCGTCGCCATTTAGAAAATCTGGGTAAGATCTTCAAACTCGACAGCACGCCTGAACGCATTGAAGTCTTTGATAACTCCCACACCGCGGGGACAAATATGATTGGCGCGATTATCTGCGCCACAGCCGATGGTTTTGAAAAATCGGGCTACCGCAAATATAACATTAAGCGCAGCGCCGCATCTGATGATTTCGCTATGATGCGCGAGGTTATTTCGCGCCGCTTCAAAAACTTCCATCAACTGGATGAAGACGACCAAAATGCCAATTGGCCTGATCTATTGTTAATCGATGGTGGACAAGGCCAGTTAACAGCCGTGCATCAGGCGCTCGATGAACTTGGCATTTTTGAGGATGATTTAAATGTCGTCGCCATTTCCAAAGGGCCAGACCGTAATGCAGGGCGCGAAGAATTCCATAGCCGCCACTTTAAGACGTTCACCCTGCCGCATAACGACCCTACTATGCATTATTTACAGCGTTTGCGTGATGAATCGCACCGTTTTGCGATTGGTACACACCGCGCCAAACGCGGCAAAGCTATGCATAAATCTATGCTCGATGAAATTAGCGGCATTGGCGCAAAACGTAAAAAAGCGCTGCTGACCTTTTTCGGTTCAGCCGATGCCGTATCAAGCGCCAATATTACTGAACTACAAAAAGTCGAAGGCATATCCTTGCAAATTGCCGAGAAAATCTATAACCATTTTCATGAATAAGGGAAAGGCATTGGCTATGATTTACACATCAACAACCACACTTGAATGCGGCACAGCGTTCATCGCTGTGACAGAGCATGGTTTATGTGGCCTCTATTTCATTGATGACGCCCATAGCGAAGCGCAATTAAAACAGCGTATTGCCAAAAACTTAGGCGCATCCATGGACGACATTCAGGACAATGCCGATATGACCGCACCTTATATCGCAGGCTTAACACAGTTCTGGCAAAATGGTATCTGGCCTGATCACCTAAAACTCGACCTTCACGGTACGCCATTCCAAAAAACAATTTGGGCGCAGCTGTTACAAGTCAAGACAGGCCAAACATGCAGCTATAGCGAGCTCGCCGCAAATGCAGGCAACGCCAAAGCCGTGCGCGCCGCCGCCAGCGCCGTTGCGAATAACCCTATCTCATTGATTGTGCCATGCCACCGCATATTGCCGAAATCAGGCGGCGTGGGAAAATATCTTTGGGGCAGCGCTATGAAACGCGACCTGCTTCACCATGAAGAGATGATCACGAAAGCAGCTTAAATTTCCAATGCATCGCGCATAGAATATAGCCCCGCCGCAGGTTTATCTTTCAGCCAGCGCGCCGCAAATATTGCGCCTTCTGCAAATAATGAACGGTCGAGCGCGTTATGAGAGAGCGTTAGTTCTTCACTCATGCCATAAAAGCTGACCTCATGCGCGCCAATCACGCCGCCGCCGCGTTTTACCGCATAACCAATCTCACCCGTCTGACGCTGCGCATCTGCGCCATTGCGGCCATAAACGGCGACATCGTCATGTTCTGCATCACGTCCCGCCGCTGCCGCGCGTCCAAGCATAAGGGCTGTGCCCGATGGCGCATCACGTTTCATACGGTGATGGGTTTCTTCAATCTCGATATCATAATCAAGCCCAAGCCGCGCCGATGTTTGCTGCACCAATGCACAGAGCAAGTTGACCCCTAGCGACATATTACCCGCATGCAGCATCGGCACATCCGCGGCAATCGCCTGAATTTTATCCATCTGCGCAGCATCCAGCCCCGTTGTGCCGGAAACTATGAATTTGCCGTATTTCTGTTGGTTCACTTCCGCCAAATGGACAAAATTATCAGGCAGCGAAAAATCAATCACACCATCTACACCCGCCAAAAACTCGTCAACATCCGTCGTGACCTGAAGCGATAAATCCGACGCCGCATGACGCGCAAGCCCCACGATTAAATTTATATCCTTATATTTATCTGGATGTTCAACAATCAGACCTTTTAAAACACGTCCAACGCGACCGTTAATTCCACTAATGCCTATTTTCATTTTCAACTATTCACAATTTTTTTGATTTTTTTTTACACCCAAATTTAGCCTATAACTTAGAAAAAATCAAAGACTCAAATTAGTTTTTAAAAAGAATATAACAATTTTGCAGTGCGGCACGTAATTTTGTTACAAAAAACATTTGACAAAATTATCATTATACGTATTATGTGATTATCCATTAACAAGTTGTTAATCATTTTATTGATTAAACGTTTAGGTGAGTTGAAGTTTCAGGGAAGAAACTGTTGCTTATATAATCGGCGGGAGGCCGCAAGCAACAAATCGGGAGAAGCCGTCCAAGCTTTATAAGAAGGACGGCACGAACAAAAAGTTTTGGTATAAAAATTAAAAAACAAAATCATACCAAAGCGCCATGTTCGGTTAGAAGATAAGGCTTTTGTATGGCGTCCGCTGGATGTATTACAAAGGCCTTTTTCTTATTGCGATTGATCCATCGCCGAACCATCTGCATAAACTGGCGTAAATAATACCGCATGCGGCTTCACCGTTTGGAAACGCAAATCACCTGATAAGCCCACTTGGTCTAACGCATCGAAATAAAACGCACGTATTCGCGCCGCCATGGCTTCACTTGGCATCTTCTCCAAACGTAGGGCGACATTTAATTTACGGTCTTGATATAAGCCATCAAGCTGCACATCCCCCATGACGTTTAAATTAAAATCAAGCACGAAACGTTTGGGTGCGTCTTCTTGACCATCTTGGCCTTGCACCTGCCCGCCGCCGCCTTGCTGTGTCCAATGTAGGGCAATGGCGCTAATCTGCCCATCATTCAGCATCGGCAACATCACGCTGCGCCATTCACCGGCGCTGCGGCCTTGTTCTTGGCGTGATAGCATATCTCCGCTCTCACTCTGGCTGCTCATAAAACTGCGCAAAGCATCAAGCTTGCCGAGTTTCGCAAAACGCTCTTCCATTTTATTGTCAAACATCTGTCCGACATCCCCGCTGCGCAATGCCGCGACTAAGAATAACAAGGCTGCTGGAATTTCAGATGGGCGCGCCATATTCGGCACCATCATTTGATTAGACAATACCGCAGGTGAGGACGCGAGCGCCGCCGTGAAGTTTTCTAACCCGCCGCCAAATAATTGCGCGAAACCTTGCACAAAGTCAGCCTGCTGCATGAAAGGAGAGATTGACGCAGGACTTTGAATATGTGATGCACTGCCCCCGCGGCCATCGCTGCGCCCAGTGCCTTCTATAGCGCCATATTCATCGCCCTGAATTTGCGGTAATTCCACAGCTAAAACATCGCCTGTTTCAATCGCATGGAAACGCCCCATATCGCGCGGCTCTTTCATTGCGAAGACTAGCGCCTTATGCGCAGGCCAATTCGGCCATTCAGGCTGCACAATCTTTTCACCTTTGGGCGTTTCACCAATCACCCGAACGGTAATGCCTGCCGCCTGCCCGCCAATTAACTGACGCGCATCAATGGGGCGCTCATCAATAACATTGATCGTCGATAAAAACGGATTATCCGCGACATGACGCGCCGCCTTTTCACCGCGCAATTCATCAATCACGATAATTTCAGGGCTACGAATATCCTGCGCCAAAATATCACGTATACTCACGCTTTGCTGCGGATCAAAACTAACCTGATACGCGTCAATATGCACGGTGATTTTGGGTAGATTATCATATGCAATTACCGCCATGCGCGGCGCATCAACAAGCTCATCTTGCAGATAAGCCGTATCCTCATTTTCGATCACGACAGAATGAATGCTGAAATTAGCTTTGGGTTGAAAATCCTGAATTGCGCCATCATCTTCGCCCGCATATTGCGCAATGACCGTGGCAAGATATTCCACCTTAAGCGGCAAAGTCTGAACAAGGTGATGATCATCCGCCACAATATCCACCGCAGCGAATGAGGACATCGCCGCCTGCTGCGGCACAGGGATATTTTCAAGCGCAATAACCTGACGTTCAATTTGTGGCTTGATCAGCACATCTGGCTGCGCCATTAAATCAACCGAAAAACTGCGCAAGACGGATTTGCTATTCACATCACTACGCGGAATTTTCTCTCTCAACTCATCAATCTTTTGTTCAATATCCTCCAAACGCTTAAGGCGCCCAACCATCAAGGCAAAATCATCGTCACGCAGCGGCGGTATATTGACGGGTGCTGTTTCAGCTTTATCGGTACCCTCAACGGCCGCTGCAACCTCCGCCGTCCCCACGCCTGCACGTATACGCGCAGCGCTGCCATCATCAATCAAGGTCAACGTAAGTATAGGCGCTTTACTCGCTGCACCCTCTTCCACCGTAATCGCCAAACGCTGCCCGCCATGTAGCGCACGCAATATATCATCCGCTTGAGGCATATCCTTTAAGGATAGCGTAAAATTTTCGCCCTTATAGACAAACTGAACCTCTTTGTCTTTGGGCGATACATCAACAATACGCAGCTGCGCCAATACGGCGTTTTTTAATTCAAAATTTTGTTTGGCTTGGATGACTTCAATTTGCGCAGTAAGTAAGCTTTGTAAATTATCAGGGAACTGCGCAATCGGCGCTGAAAAACGCACATCAGATAACTTAATGCTGTCCTTGGTTTGAACAGCATTTTGTCGCATTGATTGTAATAAATTTTGAAGGCGTAGATCGCTCATGCTTTATTCATCCATATTCTATGGCGCATTCAGAAAGCATGTATGCGGCAAGGCTTATTGACCTGCCGCAGCCATTTTCTTGCGCTCTTCCGCCAAGTCACGAAGTGTTTGGCGCGCAATTTTTTCGACATCAACAGCGGCTTCTGCGCCTGGTGAACGTCTCAAGATAGGTGTTTGTGAACGAATGGCATCCTTAACGCGTGAATCTGTATGCACAATACCAGCCAATGGCGGTTTAATGCGCAAGAAGTTTTCACAAGCGCGCAGCAATGTTTTATAGGTTTTCTCACCTTCCAACGCGCCCTGCACCATATTCACAACAACGCTAACATATTTTGACATGCCAGCCGCGCTGCCCAATTTGATAAAGGCATAGGCGTCAGTCAAAGATGTTGGCTCATCTGTTGAAATCAATAATGTGCGTGTCGCCATAGAAGATAGCATGCGCACTGTACGGTCAACGCCCGCACCAAGGTCGATAATCACAACATCATATTTACTTGCAACATCCAATAGTTGATCACGAAGTAGCGCCAAACGCTGTGATGGCAATGCAGACAATGATGCCTGACCAGAACGACCTGCAATAATATCAAAGCCGCCTTCTTCATATGGCTGAATCACTTTGCTCATGCTCAAGCGGCCACGAATAACGTCGTTCAAATCACGCTTAGGCATCAAGCCAAGCTGAACATCGACGTTCGCCAAACCAAGGTCACCATCAAATAACAATACCTTATGCCCCATATGCGCATATGTATGCGCAAGCGTAATCGAGAACCATGTCTTGCCTACACCGCCTTTACCACTGGCGACGGCAATGATGTTTTTACCACGACGAAAAACAGGCTTCCCGCTCTGCTCGCTTGGTGATTTTTCTGTTACCGATGCATCATTCATAATTATGATTCCTGACTACTTCTTCGAATTAAAGTTTACCTTTTTGCTTAACACCTGTGAAGGCATTAAAATTTTACTCAGCTTTTTAGGGTTCATTCCTTGTAACCCTTCAGCCACTTGTGGCGTATCACTCATCTCTGCAAAACTCAGGCCACCCTCATGTGCAGCATTAAGTAATCCACCTAAACGACGCGCAACATCTAAACGTGTCGTTAACATACGGCGCACACCCATTGTTGAGAATATGCGCGCAATCTCGCCGCTTTCTTCCGCATCTGCGCCCGCGCCCATCACCAAGATCGGCTCAATATCCGCGGCTGCCGCAAGCATCGCCAAAGCCTTCATATCCTCGCGGCTAAACGGATTCGCGCCGCCTGTATCAATAATGATTTGATCACAGCCCTTCGCTTGATCAACCGCTTTCGCCAGAGCTGCTGGAGATGTTGCTTTCACCAACGGAATTTTCAAAATACGCGTAAAGGCTTGTAACTGTTCAATACCGCCTGCGCGAATTGTATCGGTCGTAATCACCGCCGTCGTCATGTTATTCATCACAGCGCGCGCGGCAAGTTTTGCTGATGTGAGGGTTTTGCCTACCCCTGGCGCACCAACCAACATGATCGGCTTTTTCAATGGACGTGCCTGAATAGGTTTAAATGTGAACAAATGTTCAAGCGCTGTGCTTAGCGCTAAATACGCGTCATTAAGCCCGAGCACCGTCGCACAAGAAATAATCTGATCCGTCACCTCATCTGGCACAGAATGACGCAGCATCACTTCAGTTAATTCTTCAACAATCGCCGCTTCATCGTCTTCGTCATCATGCTGCAACCAGTCATCAGCCGAGGCGACACCGTCATTGCCAATCTCGAAGGCAGGCGATTTCCTATCAATGTCTAATTCATCCAGCATATTATCTTCTTTACGTGTACCGTAATCACTTTCTCCATAGCCCACATATTCAGGTTCATCATTCGCATCAGCCATAGCATGCATCCGTTCAGGCTCAATCGCCGCGGTCACACGCACAGATTTTCCTCCGTCTTCTTCTCGGGTCGCAATAATGATGGCTTCTTCGCCTAGGGCGTCACGGACCATCTTCATAGCTTCCGTCATGCTTTTTGCGTAGAACGACTTAAGTCGCATGGATAGGTAATTCTCTTTATTTGCGGGACAAAGCCTTAAAAAGACTCATAAGAACCTGACCCTAGTTACAGTATATATTTTCTAGAATCACTATTCTACAAGATAAACGTAAACAAAGCCTATGTGAATCCCTAATGTGGATTATTTTTTTAAAAAATCAGCCCGCAGCTCTATATTTTTTTTTATAGCGTTCACATGCGAGGGCGATTTCATGATGAAAAGCCTTAACCATAGCATCGCCGTCATTGGCAATTTCACCATCAAGAAGAAGCTTAATAGTGTTATAGATGATCTTATACAAATCAACGAGATCCGCATTCACATCACGAGATTTCTGCATCAATTCAAGCACATCACTACAAACCATCGTGACCGATTTATAGCCAAACATATGGCCATTTGCTTTTAAATCTAAAATCGGGGCACGTAACATCCGCATATTTAGCGGCTTATCATGTTCCAACAAAAATATATTCCGGCGCATGTCATGAATACATTTTTCAGCAATTTCAGCAAACAGCTTAGGCGTAGATTGACACTCTTCTATTCGCTCCTGTGCACGCTGAATAGACATGGGAAGAAAACCACCGCCACCGACTTTTTGTTTTAATTTATTTTCGACATCAAAAATACGTGCTTTAGCCAATTTTCATTACCCCAAAATTTAAATTTCAACAGACCACTGGTCGTCTGCCGCCATATCTTCATCGCGGCGTAACGGCCCATTATAAACACGCCGATTTTTACGGCGACGGTCAGGCCCAAAATAATGCTGCGCATCCACATAAGCCCGCGGACGGTCAACAATTGCTGATAATTTTGCCGCTAATGCCTCCGCATTAAACGGCTTAACCAAAAACTCATTCACACCAGCATCACGCGCCGCAGCCACATATTCCTCGGACGCATAGCCGGTAAGCATAATGATCGGAACAGTACGTGTAGATGCGCCAGCGTCCGCCCGTATCTTCTTAACCAGGCTTAGACCATCAACAGGCTGCATTTGCCAATCGCATATAATAACATCGGGATTATTCTGCACGCATAAATCATAAGCCTGCTTACCGTCAGACGCTTTCAGAATATTCTTAACGCCCAAACAGTTAAGTGCAAAACTCAACAAGTCTTGCATCATATTGATATCTTCGGCTAACAAAACGCGGACACGACTAAAATCGTAACTCACAGTTTATCCCCCAATAAACTTATTAAAAAATACAACCATTGAATAAAATTAAGGATAACAACTTAAACTATAATTTGCAAAGTTTCTTTCATTCAACAATGTCATGATACCCCATTTTGCTAAAATGAGAAACTAGATTTGCCCAACGGTTTTAATCTTAGCACGTGGATGGATTTCATTTTGTGAAACAACCACGGTATGCGGGCGGAAACGCTCAATCACAGAACGCACAAATGGACGGATCCCCGGTGATGTTAACAACACTGGCATTTCGCCCTGTGCGTTAAGCGTATCAAACTTCTCACGCACTGATGCGATGAATTCCTGCATACGTGTTGGCGCCATAGCGAGCTGCACATCATCACCATTCCCGACTAGAGATTCGGAGAATGCCTGCTCCCATGATGGCGACAGGGACACCAATGGCAT
>JASBUS010000028.1 GCA_030147745.1 Alphaproteobacteria bacterium | reverse complement strand
CGGCCATTTCGCGGCGACGTTTACGGCTTTCAGGTGTGTTTTGTGCAGCTGAGCGGCCGTAGATTTCCATTAAGTCTTGTGGTGACATGATATTCTCCCCATCTTCAAAAAAAATTTGACGCAAAATAGGGGCAACTAAATGCAAAGTCAAACCAAAAAAAAACTTGAAAATGTTATGTTATAACATTATATCTGTCATTCAATTCAAATGATGAGGGTAAAATGTCAGACAGCCAGTGCGGATGTAAACATCACAATAAAGCATCATATAAAGACGCATGTCATAAGCATAGTGCCGTTTTGGGCACGATGTTTTCGTCATTATTGCCGCATTTCTTCTGTTGTTTCATGCCCGCGATTTTTACGGCTGTTCTGGGCGGTACAGTTGCCGTCTTCTTCCATGATTATTGGTATATCGTTAGTGCGGTTGCTGCTGTAACGGTGTCGCTTCTCTTTATCATTTTTAAAGCAGAGCCGTTTTCATTCTTACGCTTTGGCGGCAATATCTGTGCGGCAATGCTTGTTGCGTTGTTATTCAATGTATTCTTACATCCTTCACATGAAGGCCACAGCGCTTATGCAGCGGAAGAGCCTGGACTTGTGCTTGCGCATTTAGAGCCTGCGGGCGGCCATGACCATCACCACGACCACGCGCATGAGTGAGCATAACCATACGAAACAGACTGACGTAGAATTTATCGCATCAATCGCTGATTTTTGTGCACATGAAGGCGCACGCTTCACAGATTCACGCCGTGAAGTCGCCGCGATTATCGCGCGTAGTGAAAAGCCAATCGGCGCATATGATATTCTTGACCAACTTGGTCAAATCATGGATAACCCAAAACCGCCAACGGTTTATCGCGCCATTGATTTCTTGCTCGAAAATCATTTCATTCATAAGATTGAAAGCTTAAACGCCTTTATCGCCTGTGGCAGCGACCACCGCCATAGCGGATCACAATTCATGATTTGCAATACATGCGGTAAAGTCATTGAAACGCACTTATGTAGCCTGCCAAGTGCCCTGAAAACATCCGCCGTCAAACACGGCTTCACGCCACAGACATGGAGCGTTGAAGTGCATGGTCTATGTGCGGAATGTGTGTGATTTGTGCTGTATTTTTATCTAAGGCGCGCATTATTCTTTGTCGGCTTTGTGGGAATTTATCATCTGCCAACATATTATAGAATACTGTTAAGTTCTCTTGTTTGTTTTGGCTCATATATTTCAGTGCGGATTGCTGACCAGTCGTTTTCAGTTTAGAGCTCAGAAGCGTTGTCATATCTTTATCGCTAAAGAAATGTGTAAGTATTGTGATAAAGTTTTGAAGCCGTTCTGGGGTTGTGTCACATATTTTATCGATAAGTTTTTCTATTGAAGTGTTGCTCTGTTCTGGATTATCGCTTTTTAGGCGCGTGAATTTGTGGCGTATGCTTCTTTCTAGGCCTTCGACATTTATTTCCGAAGGCTCACGTTTTGTAACATAGTTAAACATCTGTGATATGCGTGATGTTTTGCTGTCTATCTTCTGGGCCAAACTCTCGTCACCAATTTCATTCAGCCAGTCTTTGAATTTTGTAATGGTCTCTTTTTTACCATGGTCATGTAGTTTTGCTAATTCAGAAATAAATTTCTTTTCACTAATGCCAATATCTTCATGATTCCAATAGATAAATTTTAAGATTTCGTTTTCAATACCGTGAGGAAGCTGCTGAGAGTCTGCGCTAGAATTTACGCATATTTGTGTCGTGGTCATGCCGCTAATAACGTCTTGTAATAGCTCCGTTAGCGGCCGTTTTTTATTATGCGTATCTAAGTAATCCCATATTTCTCTAAAAATAGTAGAATTTCTAAGTTTCGGATTTTGCGCTTCTATTGTTATTTCTTTGTGCCATTCATGCTTTCTCTTATATGATTTATTTTGAAGTTTTATGTTTAGCCAAGGAATTGTTGTGCCTTCATCGCAACTAGAAGAAAATATTGCACCCTGCGCTGCCGTCTTATGTTCTTTCGCAGCTTGTCTAAAGTTCTTTAGTAATGTTTTTCCTGCGCTATTAGTAAAAGACAAATTTGTAATCCGATCAAAACCAAATAATACGGGTTGGTTCATCGTTTTACCTATGGCCTGACAGTAGTGGTATAGGGCTTCGCAAGGCTCTTTTTCAATAAACATGTGTTTTGGCGCGAATGGCTTTTTCATGTCTGCGGCATTGTGCTCATCAAGAAGCTCTTTCATCATGGCTTCTATAATCATTGATTTTCCACCAGACATGGTGCCTGTAACGATGATATGCGGAATATCTCTACGATCTGAAAACAGGCCTCTATCAAATAAATGGGCAAGGGCACGTGAAAGATCTATTAACTCATCACGCGTTTTTGTTTTTATCTTTATTTCTTCTTTGTTTTTTATCAAAACTGTATTCGCCATATAAAAATTTGTAATACTATACAGCCTTCGTTATGGAAAATCAAGAAAATACAAAAGTAATGAATATGCCGTAAATGTGTTTATATGTAAGGAAGAGGAAAATGGCGGAGACGGTGGGATTCGAACCCACGATGAGAGTATCTCTCCCATACTCCCTTAGCAGGGGAGCGCCTTCAGCCGCTCGGCCACGTCTCCGTTTCAGTGCACGGAATGAATCTTTCCGCGTGAAGTGCGAATATAAATATCAGTCTAAGTCTGGCTTGTCTAGTGATAAGATTGATTATTTCGCAATAAATTGCGAAAGAAAATCGCTCCAGCTTTCGATGCGTTCGTGATCAATAAAATAATTGTTACGATAGAGCAGCCATGTGCCGTCATTGCGGCGTGAAATAGTGGCATATACACAGGCGGAATAGTCGCCATTTTGTGCTTCGTCAATTTTCAAATCATCAAGGACGTGATCGGTTGTTTCATCAGCAATACGGATATATGGGTTCGCCACATCGCTAAAACCATGGGCGCTGCCAACCTCGGCCAATAAGACAATATGCTGGATATAATCAGGAAGGGCGTTAAGGTCAAAAGCAATGGCTTCATCATCGCCATCTTCGGCGCCGTGGCGGCAATCGCCTGAGTGGTGAATATTTTCAGAACGGTCGATCATTTCGCCGTCTGTACCGGTCACATAATCCATTAATGAGCCATGTTCGTCATAGCAGTAGCAGCTGAGGTCAAGGTCATAGGTTTCTTTGTTGCGGCCAAGGGCGCTGCTTAATTTGTCGCCAACGCTTGATTCTTCATTCGGGTCCCAACTTAAGCCACATAATAAACGGCCTTTATTTTCTTCTTTGAGGACGAGTGGGTTGGAATCAATAATAATTGGGTTCATGACGGTACCTTTTGAGAATGGGGTAAGCGGGGACATGTATTACACGGTAGAGTGTAACAAAAAAATGCGTTCTAAAAAAGTATAGAGTTATATGCGTTCGAAGATCAAATAGCTTTGATAACGTCCTGCGTCGCGGCCTTTATTTTCGTAGCGTGTGCTTTGCCAGCCTTCAGGGGCATCTTGCCAGTCAGTGTTCTTTTGGGCAGTCCATGTGAAGGCGGGATGATTTGCCGCTTGCATGCACATCCATTCAGACAGATTGGCAACATCAGATGTCATGACCAATTTACCGCCTTTTTTAAGGACGCGGGCATATTTATCGAGCGTTGCAGGGCGGACAATACGGCGTTTGTGGTGGCGGTATTTGTGCCATGGATCTGGGTTTAGGATATAAATGCCATCAAGGCTGTGATCCGCAAAGGCATCAACGAGGAGCAGGGCATCGTCCATATGAACGCGTAGACGCTCAGTTGACAGGTCTTCTTCCAATACGTCTTTTAAAAAGGCCGACATGCCGTTGATATATGGTTCAGCGCCAATGAAGTTTGTGTCTTGTTCCTGACGCATGACGTGGCGAAGATGTTCACCGCTGCCAAAGCCAATTTCAAACCAAACGGGTGCATCTTGATCCGCAAAGAGGCTGTTTGGCATGAGTTTGCCTGCGGTCATATAATCCGCCTCAGCGATTTTAAGCTGTGGGAGGAGTTTATCCATAGCGTTCTTGCGCGCAGGGCTTAATGGGCGGCCTAGGCGACGACCATGGACGTTCCGACGTTTGACATCATCTGCATCTTCATGATGCTGTGCTGTTTGATCATTCTGCTTCATAAGACGGGCTTATACGCTATAGAACGGGTTTTAGGCAAGTGCTTTTCTGAGTGGCTCAACCAAATCAAGCTTTTCCCATGAAAAACTACCGTCTTCGAGAGGCTTGCGGCCAAAATGACCATAAGCAGCTGTCTTTTCGTAGATTGGCTTATTGAGTTGCAAATGCTGACGGATGCCGCGCGGGCTCAAATCAATCACTTTGCCAATGGCTTCAACGATTTTAGATTCTGCGACATTGCCTGTGCCCATTGTATCAACATAAACAGAAAGCGGACGCGCCACGCCAATTGCGTATGAAAGCTGAATTGTGCATTTTTCAGCAAAGCCTGCTGCAACGATGTTTTTAGCAACATAGCGCGCGGCATAAGCGGCTGAACGGTCAACTTTTGTGGGGTCTTTACCTGAGAATGCACCGCCGCCATGAGGCGCTGCGCCGCCATAGGTGTCAACGATGATTTTGCGGCCAGTCAGGCCAGCATCACCCACTGGACCACCAATAACAAAGCGACCTGTTGGGTTAACGTAGAATTGGTCTTCATCTGGCATCCAGCCAGCTGGTAACACGCTTTCAACATATGGGCGGACGATTTCTTTGACCTCAGCTTGGCTTAGGCCGTCACGGTGCTGTGTCGATACCACAACGCATTTCGCTTTAACAGGTTTGCCGTTGATATATTCTAATGTCACTTGTGATTTGGCATCTGGGCCAAGCTCTGGCGCTTTGCCGCTATGTCGTGCTTCGGCGAGGTTACGTAGGATTTGGTGTGAGTAAAGCAATGTTGCAGGCATATATTCTTCGGTTTCATTAGTCGCATAACCAAACATGATGCCTTGGTCGCCTGCGCCTTCTTCTTTGCTGCCGCAATGTCGCTGTCGGTAAACTTCTTCTCACTACCTGATGATGTCTGGTCATCATCGGATTTCATCCAGTCTTCAAGTTCTGCTTCTTTACCTTCCTCGGTATTGAAAACACTGGTGTTTGGTTTCACGTGGTGGC
>JASBUS010000031.1 GCA_030147745.1 Alphaproteobacteria bacterium | reverse complement strand
TCTTTTAAATATATAATGGCTTTATAGCGCTAATAATAAATAAAGAAAATTTATAAAAAGGTGGCACTGTTAATAAAATGTTCAAGTATAATTTTTATGAAACTAAGAATTTAAAATTTAAAGTTTTTGCAGTGATATTTAGCCTATTTGGTTTTATAGGGGCTGTATCATCATCGGCCTTGGCAGAGCGTATGGATCATCCGGCGAAGGACGTATCGCTTTATGCCGTCTGTGCATTGCTTAAGGATGACCCGACGAAGACAGAGAATGTCGCAGGGGCGGAATATGTGCCGGGTGTCGACGTGCATGGGCGCAAGGTTAAATCCGCTAATCTAGATGGAGATGATAGCGCTGGGGCGCAGCTTTACCGCTTTTACCTCGATATCGATTTGGCGGAACGTTATATGAACTTACCAGAAGGACTAAGTTTAGAAAGCGAGCGCATTCCGCTTAATATATCTGCCGATGGTCATGTTACGCTTGATGAAGATGACCGGACTGGGGAATTAAAGGCACTTTGTAAAGAACACTATGGACAAGCCGACACACCATGAGTAAATTCACTCCATAGTCGTTTGATTTAATTTTATTACGGCGTTCTTTGCCGCTAACCTATGGTCATAGGTGGCGCAGCAAATTACTTGTTCTAAAATTAACTGAAACGACTATAAAATAATCATTTTTCTAGGAGTAAATAAGAAAATGGGTAAGCAACCACGTACAGCAATCACCCCAACACGGGCCGATAATTTCCCAGAATGGTATCAACAGGTTATCAAAGCTGCTGATATGGCTGAAAACTCACCCGTGCGTGGCTGTATGATTATTAAGCCCTATGGTTATGCCCTTTGGGAAAACATGCAGCAGGTTTTTGATGGTATGATCAAAAATCTTGGTGTGAAGAACGCTTATTTCCCATTGCTTATTCCTTTGAACTTCATTGCCAAAGAAGCAGACCATATTGATGGTTTCGCTAAAGAATGTGCGGTTGTGACGCATCACCGCTTGGAAGCAAATGACGAAGGTAAACTTGTGCCAGCGGGTGAGCTTGAAGAGCCATATGTTATTCGCCCGACATCTGAAACCATTATTGGTGATGCAATGGCGCGCTGGGTACAGTCTTACCGTGACTTGCCAATGAAGCTGAACCAATGGTGTAACGTTATGCGCTGGGAAATGCGCACACGTTTGTTTTTGCGTACATCTGAATTCCTTTGGCAGGAAGGTCATAACTGTTTTGCATCCGCTGAAGAAGCGCGTGCAGATGCGTTGTTGATGCAGGAAACTTACCGTGATTTTGCCGAAAATTATTTGGCCTTGCCAGTGATTACAGGTGAGAAAACCGCTGATGAACGTTTCCCAGGGGCGGATGCGACTTTTACCATCGAAGCGATGATGCAAGACGGTAAAGCTTTGCAAGCGGGTACATCGCATGACCTTGGTCAAAACTTTTCAAAAAGTAGCGGCATTAAATTCCAAAATCAGGATGGTGTTGAGCAGCATGCTTATACAACATCATGGGGGATTTCAACGCGCTTAATTGGCGGAATGATTATGACCCATGGCGATGATGATGGCATGCGTATGCCGCCGCGCGTTGCGCCAGTGCAAGTGACAATTATTCCTGTTGTTAAGGGCGATACTGACGAAGCGAAGCTTTTTGCTTATGCAGATGATGTTGCCTCTAAAATGCGCCTAAATGGTATTCGTGTTGAGGTCGATAAATCAGCCGAAAGCACACCGAATAAAATGTGGGACTGCATCAAAAAAGGTGTGCCTTTGCGTGTTGAAATCGGTGAACGTGAAATGGATGCCGGTGAAGTTACGCATGTGCGTCGTGATATTGGCCGAGATTCAAAAGAAACTTGCAGTATTAGTGATTTGATTAGAAAAGTGCCGTCCATATTGGACGCTATTCAGGATAATATGTATGCCCAAGCAAAAGCGTTCTTGGATAGCCATATTTTTGAAAAATCGTCAGTTGCGGAAATGCGTGAATTCTTCGCTAAAGGTGAAATTGGTTACTGTAAGATCGACTCTTCACTTTGGGGTACAGATGAATTTAACGCGGTTTGTGATGAATTTTCACTAACGCCGCGCTGTATGCCACTTGCGGATGGCGGTAAAAAAGTATTGGTCGGAAAGGCTTATTAAGACGTGTTTTCCCCATATGAACGTTTGATGGCATTTCGTTATTTGCGGGCACGCAAGGCCGAAGGCTTTGTGTCCGTGATTGCGACATTCTCTTTCCTTGGCATTATGCTTGGTGTCGCGACATTGATTATCGTGATGTCGGTGATGAATGGCTTTCGTAGCGAACTTGTTGGACGCATTTTGGGGCTTAATGGGCATCTGAATATCTATACCGTTGGCGCGCCTTATACGGGCTATTATGATGCGGCGAATAAAATCCGTACATTACAGGGCGTTAAAAACGTGCTGCCAATGATTGAAAGTCAGGCGCTGCTCAATGCGCAGGGTACGGCGCAGGGTGTGATGGTGCGCGGCCTTTATCCGCAAGACATCATGGCGCGTCAAATGCTCGCAGAATCTTTGCTGGCAGGCAGTTTTGAAAGCTTGGATGCCCATAAAGTCGCGATCGGCATGGATATGGCGAATAAGCTGAATTTACATGTCGGGGCGCATATCACGCTTACAGCACCTAAGGGCAAACCTGGTCCGTTTGGGACAATCCCACGTCAGCGCCAATATGAAATTGGGGCTGTGTTTGATGTCGGGATGTTTGAATATAACGCCAATTTCATCTTCATGGGGATGGAAGATGCGCGCAAAATATTCTCAATCCCTGATAATGCGGTCAGCTTTTTGGAAGTACATTTGGCTGATGCCGATTTAACCGATCATTTGAAAGACCAAATCGAGATCTTACTGGATGGCGATGCAGGTGTTTATGATTGGCGTAATGCGAATAAAAGCTTCTTAACGGCGCTTGCCGTTGAACGTAATGTGATGTTCCTTATTTTGACGCTAATCATCATTGTTGCGGCGTTTAACATTATTTCATCGATGATTATGCTCGTGCAAGATAAAGCGCATGATATCGCGATTATGCGGACAATGGGCGCATCGCGTCACTCTATCCTTAAGATCTTTATATTGGTTGGCGCGGCGATTGGTATTTTCGGGACATTATTTGGTGCGCTGCTCGGTATTGGTTTTGCGCTGAATATTGAAAGCATCCGTCAGGTGTTAGAAGGCCTTACGGGAACGGAATTATTCTCCGCTGAA
The DNA here is from genome assembly GCA_030147745.1 of Alphaproteobacteria bacterium. Lineage (GTDB taxonomy): Bacteria > Pseudomonadota > Alphaproteobacteria > Micavibrionales > Micavibrionaceae > UBA2705. The sequence goes on along the minus strand of JASBUS010000031.1, from coordinate 3,228 downwards.
ATATATTTCCTTTCACAGCTGCCTGCTGAAGTCGAATGGCATGAAGTTATTAGCGTTGTTGGTATGTCTTTTGTACTGTCTATCCTTGCAACGCTTTATCCTGCGTGGAAAGCGGCGCGTATGGATCCGGTGGAGGCGCTACGCTATGTCTGATGCCGTATTAAAACTCTCTGGCCTTACGCGCGATTTTAAACAAGGCGGCGAAACGCTGCAGGTGCTTAAAGGCATCGACCTTGAAATTGGTAAGGGCGAAATTGTCGCGCTTGTCGGGCAAAGTGGGGCGGGTAAATCCACCTTGCTGCACCAAATTGGTCTGCTTGATCGTCCATCTAGCGGGACAATCGAAATTGAAGGCAAAGATGCGACAACAATGAACGATCATCAGCGGACAATGCTGCGTCGTTCGGCCTTGGGCTTTGTGTATCAGTTTCATTATTTGCAGCCTGATTTCTCAGCTGAAGAAAATATCATCATCCCGCAGATGATTGCAGGCCGCGCGCGTAAGGATGCCGCAATTCGCGCTAATAAGCTTTTGAATGCGCTTGGCCTAAGCCCACGTGCATCACATCGCCCAGCCCGCCTGTCAGGCGGGGAACAGCAGCGTGTGGCCATTGCCCGCGCCTTAGCCAATAAGCCGCATTTGATTTTGGCGGATGAGCCAACAGGGAACCTTGACCCCGAAACGGCGGATCATGTGTTTTCTATGTTGGTGCGTATTGTGCGTCAAACGGGCATTTCGGCTTTGGTAGCGACGCATAACCTAGACTTAGCGGATAAGATGGACCGTATCGTCGAATTACGTGATGGCTTGCTCAGCTAAATCTTGATTTTTCATAATTTATACCGTATATTCCACTCCATATAATTATGGGGTGGCGATGCCGTTTATACGAAACATATATGACACGCATAGTGATTGGGTGGTTAAAGGCGTTGATCATGATGGGGATAGCAATATCATCAAAGTGATTGAGGTGGATGCTTTAAACGGCGATGTGTTGCGCCAAGCTGTTAATGCTCTTGGCGGGGATGTTGTGAATGTGCAGATAAATGTGCCTGTCAGCAATGCCTTAAAAGACGCTATCCGCGTGCTTGATAATACTGATTTGTGGAATAAAGACCTTAAAGAACAATATTACGGCAGCGATAAAAGCTTTCTCCTCTGTCAGCGCTTAAAAGCGCTCTCGCCGTTTTTTAATGCGCAGGCTTCACGTCTTTCAGAAGATTTATTACAGGAATGGCAAGGCTTGGTCGAGGCTATGCCAATTGCTACAGCTGAAGCCTTTGATTCCTATGCTGAAAAAATGGTGGTTTTAGCCCGCGATAATTCAAGTTTTTGTAATGGCTGGCTACGTCCACACACACATAAAAGCTTATGTGATACTTTTGATGAGTATGCGCCTGGCTATGTATTAAATCTGGTCATGGCGGATGATGGCACGGTGTTTGTCGATGAAGCCAATAAGGCTTTTTATTTCGGGCGTGGGTGGTCTTATAACCTCTTTGCGCAATCTAGCCACCCGCATGTCGCAGCGGCGCTTCATAGCGAACCTTTCCCGTATCGCGCGGCGGGTTGTGAAAATCGAAAAACCTTCATTTCAATTATTGACCCGATGCGCATGGCGTAGGGGTTATTTTCCTGTGGTCTAAGGCGTATTAGGGCTAGAACTCTGGCGTTAGACTGTGTAATTTTAGCGCATGTCCGACAGTCAAGAACGATATGACCTAACCAATGTTCCGTTTGTGCATTTGCATGTGCATACGGCGTATTCGCTTGCCGAAGGCGCGATACAGGCGAAAGCACTCGTCAAAATGAGCGCGGCGGATAATGCACCTGCCGTTGCAATGACCGATACTAATAATATGTTCGGTGGCCTTGAATTTTCTATGGCTGGGGCGGATATGGGCGTGCAGCCGATCCTTGGCATGCAGATGGATTTGAAAGATGTCGAAGGCATCCGTTCGCAGATCGTGTTATTGGTGCAGAGTGAGCTTGGCTATCGTAACCTGTGCTGGATTATCTCTGAAGCCTTTATGAAGTCAGATGATGCGGAAAAGCCCGCAGCGCTTTGGTCTTATCTCGATAATCATAGTGATGGGTTGATTTGTTTGACGGGTGGTTATCGCGGCCCTGTCGGTGCGCCGTTATTAGATGGACAAAATGACAAAGCCGAAGCGGCTTTGTTGAAGCTGAAAAAGTTATTTGGCGACCGTCTTTATGTTGAAATTCAGCGTCATCATTTGGCCTGTGAAAATGACATTGAAAATGCGCTAATTGATTTAGCGTATAAGCATGACGTGCCACTGGTTGCGACCAATGATTGTTATTTTCCAACGCGTGATATGCATGAGGCGCATGATGCGCTGCTGTGTATTGCAGATGGCCGCTATGTGACGGAAGAAGACCGCCGTAAAGAAACGCCGCATCATTATTTGAAATCTCAGGCGGAGATGAAAGAATTATTCGCGGATTTGCCTGAGGCGATTATCAATACATCGATTATTGCGCAGCGCTGTCATTATTTATTGAAGCCAATTGACCCGATCTTGCCGCCATTTGACACAGGCGAGGGGCGTAATGAAGCAGAAGAGCTTCGTGTTCAGTCGCAAGACGGTCTTGAATGGCGCCTTGAAAACTATGTTTATGAAGAGGGGCAAAGCGAGGAAGAGCGCAAAGCAATTCATAAAGAGTATTTTGAGCGCTTAGAATTTGAGCTCGGCGTGATTGAAGGAATGGGCTTCCCCGGTTACTTCCTGATCGTATCTGACTTCATCAAATGGTCGAAGGAGCAGGATATTCCCGTCGGCCCAGGCCGTGGTTCTGGTGCGGGCTCGGTTGTTGCATGGGCATTGAAGATTACTGACCTTGACCCCATTGCGCTTAATCTTCTATTCGAACGTTTCTTGAACCCTGAACGTGTATCCATGCCCGATTTCGATGTCGATTTCTGTCAGGATCGCCGTGAAGAGGTAATTAAATACGTTCAGGATAAATACGGCAAAGACCGCGTGGCGCAGATTATTACCTTCGGTAAGCTACAAGCGCGCGCTGTTGTGCGTGACGTTGGGCGCGTATTGCAAATGCCTTACGGCCAAGTTGACCGTATTTCCAAGATGATCCCATCAAACCCTGCAAATCCCGTTACCTTGCAGGAGGCGTTAGATGCTGACCCTGATTTCCGTTTGGAGATTAAAAAGGATGAAACAGCAGAGCGTTTGATTGAAATT
>JASBUS010000030.1 GCA_030147745.1 Alphaproteobacteria bacterium | reverse complement strand
ATAACGCATTTTATAATGCCGAAGCGCCAGAACAGCTTGATGAATTCCTTAAGCAAAGCGTGGCTTCGACAGGCGCTGATATGTTTATTTTTGATGCAGAGGGGCAGAGCACTTTTGTCGGTAAGCATAATGGTGTGAATGGCCGTCAGATTAAGGATATTCCAGGCTATGTACGCCTGATTAACTTCTTTTTTGATCGTACCCGCGAAATTGAATTTAAAGATATACCCGTCGACATCAAAAATATCGCGGATATCCCATTCGCGCTACCAACCGCGATACGTATGCCCGATATTCGGGTGTTTCGCGGTAAAGATAAAGTCATGCGCGTTATTATGTATCGTCCGCTTTTCTTGGAAGACCAAAGCTTTGCAGGCCATATGGTGCTGATCTACAACAAAATCGGCATTGAAAGTATGCTGATGAAATTGCGCGCCAATATGTTTAACACGGTCTTGGTGTCGTTGATCTTTATTGCGCTATTATCGCTTTTCCTCGCGGCGTTTATTGGACATCCTTTGCGTCGCCTTGCGATCGCGGCTGAGGCCATTCGTCAGGGCAGCGGTAAATATCAAGATATTCCTGATTTTTCTGACCGTAATGATGAAATTAGCATCCTGTCTGAAACGCTCCGTGCGATGACAGCGGAATTGATTGAGCGTATTGATACGATCGACTCTTTCGCTGCTGACGTGGCGCATGAATTGAAGAACCCATTGACGTCGCTCCGTAGTGCGGTCGAAACCCTTGAAAAGGTCAAAGACAAGAAGAAACAAGAGAAGCTGGTCGAAATTATGCTGCATGACCTGTCGCGGATGGATCGATTGATCACGGATATTTCTAAGGCCACGCGCCTTGACCGTGAACTTGCGCGTGAACGTCTTGAGCCCGTCAATATTTATGACGTGATTAATGACACCATCCTTTATATGGAACAATTAATTGAACGTCAGGGCGATAAAAAATTATCGCCGATCATGTTTGCTAATCGTGCGGGTAATGCCCCTGTATTAGTGCGCATGAGCAAGGGGCGCATCATGCAGGTTTTTGAAAATATCTTGAGTAACGCTTTATCTTTCTCGCCGCCTGAAAAAGCGATTGAGATTAGCGTAAATCTTTGGGATGACCCGAAATGCGTTGAGATTAAAATCCGCGACCATGGCCCCGGCATACAGGCTGAAAATCTAGAGCGTATTTTTGAACGTTTTTATACAGAGCGCCGTGAACAAGGTGGCTTTGGTATGCATTCAGGCTTAGGGCTGTCGATATGCTTACAGATTGTTGAAACCCATGGTGGCCGTATTAAGGCGGAAAACCATCCAGCGGGCGGCGCGGTCTTCTCTATTGTTTTGCCTATTTATGAAGGGGCGTAAGCCATGACAAAGCCACAGGATACAACAATTTTTTTTGTGACGGGCTATTCAGGGGCGGGGCGATCTTCGGCGCTTAAGGTGCTTGAGGATATGGGCTATGAAGTCTTTGATAATATCCCGATCCAATTGGTGGATGGCTTGCTCGCCATGGAAAGCGATGCGCGCAAAATGGCGATTGGCATTGATACGCGTACGCGCTATTTCTCAGCGGATGATTTGTTAAACGCCCTTCGCCAAATTGATCAAGCGGATAACGGCATTGCCGCGCGGCTTGTCTTTATGCAGGCGGATGAAGCCGTGTTACAAAAACGCTTTTCTGAAACGCGCCGCCGTCACCCTATGGCGCAGGATCGCAGCGTGCAAGACGGCATTCGTCATGAAATGGAAATCATGGCGCCGCTCTTGGGTGCGGCGGATTATGTGATTGATACATCGGATTTCTCCGTCCATGACCTGCGCGATGATTTGCAGCATAAATTTGCGGATGACCGTGTCAATAATATGCTGGTCACCGTAAAATCATTTGGTTTCAAAAAAGGCCTGCCGCGTGATGTGGATATGGTCTTTGATGTGCGCTTCCTTAAAAATCCGCATTGGGATGAAGCTTTGCGTCCACTGACGGGGCAATATGCTAAGGTCGGGCAATATATTGAAAGTGACGAAGACTTCGCCGCCTTTTGGCAGAATGTCACCAATATGATGGATTTGCTCGTCCCGCGTTATCAAAAAGAAGGTAAAAGTTACCTGACCATTGGTTTTGGCTGTATGGGCGGTAAACATCGCTCCGTCTTCTGTACAGAGCGCCTTGGCGATGCATTACGCGCCAAAGGGTTAGCTGTCCAAATTCAGCATCGTGACATGCCAGAAGTTTAAACCGTGATTTCCATTAACGCGGCGCGGTCTGTCCAAAGCAGCGCTGTGCGAATGGTTTTATCTGGATGGATATGACGCATGATATCGGCGTAGCTTTTCAGCTGTTTTTTATAAATTGCAGGGACGTCTTCTTCCGCGCTTGGGGATGGGCGGTTGGTTTTGAAATCGACGATAAAGACTTCATCATCCGTAATCAGCATACGGTCAATTTGCGCGCTAATCACTTGGTTGTTAATTAGGCCTGTTAAGGGCACTTCAGACATCGACCCTGCGCCAAAGACGGGTGCAAATTCAGGGTGGTTCAAAACATTCATCGTTTCATGAATGATGCTGTCCTGAATTTTTTCACTTAAACCATGGGCGGCATCTCCCACAAATAGGCGCGCGGCATCTAAGCGGGCTTCGGCTTTTAAGCTCGGCAATAATTCAAGCAATTTATGTGTGACATTGCCGCGTAGGAAACGATAGCTGTTATCGGCATCAAGCGGTGAATGATATGCTGGTTCATCTTCAGATGGGCGAGATGGCGCAAGCGGGCGCGGCGGCAAGGCCTCTTCAGGTGGCGGTGCAAACATCCAGCTTGGCGGCGCATCTTGGGGGGCAATTTCGTTCTGCGGCGTGATGGTCTTCGCGGCAACAGTTTCTTCTTGCGCGTGCTGAATGATCAGGCGGCCTGTATCGTCTTCGTGATGGTCAATGCGCTGGAAGGCATCTTCAACAACATGATACCAACTATCGCGATGGTTTTTCGGCGCGTTGCCTGCGCCGCAAATATAAATTTCGTCTTCGGCGCGGGTTAAGGCCACATAAAGTAGGCGGTTATATTCGGCGCGCTCTTTGGCATCGATATCGTCTTTGGCGCTGTTAAAGGCGGCGCTGCGGTCATCTTTGCGCGGCGCGTAAAGCGGGTAATCATAACCTGTACGGTTCGGCCAAAGCAGGTTGTTATCCTCGCGCGGCCCGCCGCCATTGCGGTAAAGGGTATCAGGCATAAAGACAATTGGTGCCTGTAGCCCTTTCGAGCTATGCACCGTCATGATGCGGACTTCACGGCCGGCTTCTTCCATTTGACGTTTAATCGTCGTGTCACGATTTTCAAACCAGTTGAGGAAACCTTGCACGCTCGGCAGGTTATCTTGTTCGTAATGAATGCTTAAGTTCAAAAACTCACTTAACGGCTCGTCAATATCTCGTCCAAGGCGCGCTGTAAGCGCCGAGAGGCCTGTTTGACCCGCAGGGCATGGCGTATTCAATGCGACTGAGAAAAACTCATAAGGACGCTCTTTACGCGCGATGCGGGCAAGGCGCTTAATCCAACGTGTTGCCCCGCTATAGGTTTCGTTATTTTTGAGGCGCTGCCATAGCGATTGTCCACCACGATTATGGGCGAGTTCAAATAACTGTTCTTCACTTAAGCCAATGAAAGGAGATTTCAAAAGGCTCGCTAGGCTTAAATCATCTTCCTGCAAAATACTAATCTGGGCGAGGGCGATCAAATCCATAATCGCAATCTGTTCACGCAGCGCCAAACGGTCAACACCCGCGACAGGGATATTATATTTACGAAGCGCCCGCATCAATGCCCCGACAATTTGCGTGCGGTTGCGCACCAAAATCAAAATATCCCCCGCATGCACAGGACGGTTTTTAGACGGGAGGATACGCCCCGTACGCAGCCAGTTTTTAATCTCCTGCGCGATTTGTTCGGCAAGGTCGGTTTGCGGGTTTTGCGTGTGTTTAATTTCTAACGGCAACTGCCATGCATCAATTTTGCTGCGCGTCGTGTCGGCCTCAATGAGCGGCCATAATTCGGCGCGTCCGCCCGCTAAAGCGCGGTGGCTAAAATGCTGAAGGGCATCACGGTCATAGGATGGGCCAAGGGTTTGACGATGTTCATCTGGCGCAAAACATTCGTCCACTAATTGCAAAACGGTGCGCGTTGAGCGGAAGGATGTCACCATCGCAATATCCGCCCATTTCTTTTCGGCCTGTTCAATTTGACCGCGGAAGTGATGGCGCATTTTTTGATAGGCTTTTGGATCTGCCCGCTGGAAAGAATAGATGGACTGTTTTTCATCACCAACGGTAAAGATGGTGCGGTTAATTTCATCGCGCGCCGATTGCCCGCTGAAAAATTCGGCGGCAAGGGAATCGATAATTTCCCATTGTTCAGGGTTAGTGTCTTGCGCTTCGTCAATCAGCAAATGGTCTAAACCGCCATCTAGTTTAAATAAAACCCAGCGGGCGGTTTCTGGCTGACGCAGCAAGTCGTGGGTCTTGAAAATCAAATCTTCATAATCAAGCACGCCTTGTAATTCTTTGGCGCGTTTATATTCATCCAAAACAAAATGCCCAAGATATAACAAATCAGCCGTCAGCGCCGCGCAGCGCTGCGCCTTAATTTTTTCACCAAAGCCAAGTGCAATATCACGCAGCTCCGCCATTTCATTTTCTAAATGCGGATGGTTTTTGGCAAGTTCTTTGGTCGGTATCCCTTTATATGGATTGCCATCCGCTGTGACAAAGGCGCGTAAAAATATGCCATAATTTTCAAGGCGCTGCGCAGGGGGTAATTCAAGCCAGTTTTGGATGATTGCGCCATAGCCTTGCTCCTTAGACTTACCTTCCGTCTGCAGCAATTTGGCAAGCGCCCAAAGTCGCGCATCATCAAGCGGGCAGTGCTGCGCCATATCCAGTTCAAGCGGGCAATCAAAGCTCGCGCATATTTGCGCATAAAGATCGGCGCGGCTGGTTACATCTTGCAATGCGCGGCGCAGCTGTAAACGCTCAGATAGGACGGACATCAAGACTTCATTGACCTGCCCTTCATTTTTCTCCGCAGCCAAATTATCCATCAGCTGCGTCATTTCCGCGCTGTTATTTAAGGCCGCAGGGGAAAGGATTTTTCGGCGCGCCATATTAACCAATTTCTTGGCTTCTTCTTCATCAATCACGCTGAAATTCGGTGGGATATTGGCTTCTAAAGGGAAACGGCCAAGCACTGACTGACAAAAGGCGTGAATGGTCATGATTTTTAAACCGCCCGGCGCATCAATTACATCCGAAAATAAACGGCGCGCGGTTTTAATTTGCTGCGCGGATGGCGCATGTCCCAAAAGTTTTTCAAGGTCTGTGAATAGGACGCTATCATCCATCACTGCCCATGTCGCGAGGATTTTATTAATACGGCTTGCCATCTCGCTCGCCGCGGCTTTGGTGAAGGTGATACATAAAATGCGCGTTGGCAAACTGGCGCGGCGCTGCCCATCCGCATCAGGCAGAAGCAGACGCAACACGCGGTCGGTCAAAACTTTGGTTTTACCTGTGCCCGCTGATGCGTTCACCCAAACGGATGCTTCGGGGTCGGATGCCATTTTCTGCGGAATATTCGGATCGTTACTTTGTGCCGCGCGTAGCGCTAGGTTATTGTTACTGACCATCATTTGCCCCTTTCACGCTTTGCGCCGTTTTGGGTGCGGCGACGCCAAGTTCCCATTCGGCGACGCGTGCTAAATGGGCGTAATCTTGACGGTTTTCATCAGGGGCGCCCGCAGGGTTTGGAAGGCTGTAATATGGCGTTTCAGCCGACTCGAACGCTTTGATCAGCTGCGTTAAACCTTCTTCCGCGGCGGATAATGCGGCATCCATTAAATCATCATGGCTGTGTATGTTGCCCGCAGGCGTGCCGCCAGTCACGCGCCAAATTTGTAAATCTTTAACTTGGCCGCTCACCCCTGAAAACCCGTCTTTTTGCACGATCAATGCTTCTAATGGCAATTGAGGTTCCCATCCTGCGACCATATCTTGCTTGCTTGGCGGCGTGCCCGTTTTGTAATCAATAATGATTTTTTCACCAAAGGCGGTGCTGTCGATACGGTCGGCTGTGGCGCGGAGGGTGAAGCCCACCCAGTTAATTTGCCCTGTGCTTTCAATCGCGCTTGGGCGGTTGCCAGCCTTGCGCCAATTTTGTTCATGTTCAACAAACCATGTCAGCGCACGGGCGCAGCGCGGCCACCAGAAATTCGGAATATTCTGTACCTCTGGCCAGTCCTGTTTAATCTCCTCAGCAAGGGCGAGGATTTTATCCGCCGCATCCCCGGGTAGGGTGTCGGGATATTGGCGCGTAAATTCTTCCAAAACTTTATGGATGAAATTCCCTTGGTCGAGGGCGCTTGCATCTTCCTCAACAGGGTTTAATTTTTGCAGGCGTAAAATATGGCTAGCATAAAGGCTGTAAGGGTCGCGCATCCAGCGGCCAATGCTTGTCACCGCGAGCGATGTTGGACGGGCGCTGACAGGGGGGCGCGGCTCTGGGCGGCTAATTGGCGCGGTGATATCATCGTGACGCATCAAGGCGCTGTGCCAATCCTCTACGGGGCGGAAGGTTAAATCTTCAACTTCGCGCCCTAAGGCTTGCAACACGGCATTCAGGCGTAATAACCAGCGTGAAGTCACCGTTGGTGCGCCGTCTTTACGTTCCGCGCGAGTTAAATAAACATCTGTGCCTGTAAAACATTGCACGAAATCATGTGCGGCTTGACCAATCGCTTGTTCCAATGACGGTAAGCCAAAGTCGCTGCGCATCGGGCGCGACATCCATGGGTCATGCCCAGGGTCGGATGGCCAAGTCCCTTCGTTCAGTCCAGCCAAAATCATGACATCGGCATGGATCATGCGGGCTTCTAATTGTCCTAAAACCTGCAGGCGGGGATGCGTGCCATAAAGGGGGCGTACCGACATGCCGCGCATTAATTGCACCAAAATCGCCAAATAAGATTCGCCATCCATTTTCGGCAAATTATAGGCCTGACGTTTGAGCTCCGATAAAAACAGCGCAATTTCTTCGCCGTCTTCACCGCACCATAGACGCATTGCGCCGTCTTTATCAGGCTGTGCGGCAAGGTTTTCGGCTGTTTCAATATGTGCATTCAGCCATGCGATAAAATCATGCTTACCGTCTTGGCACAGGGCATGGAGCGGCGCGGTAAGGCTTTGTAGATGATCAAGAAAGCCGCGGCATTTATCGGCGATCTCGGCATTGATGCGCTCTTCCTTCAGGCGTTTATCGATGCGCGCATAAAGGCCATCATAACCAGTGGCAGGCGCCGCGCCGCGCAAAATATGACGGTCAAATAAACTCGCGATATCAGCGATGTAATGATCTTCACAGCCGCAAGACGCCAATTGATGGTGGAGGAAATTTAAGAACGGTAACGGCCGCATATTCTCAATTAAGAACAAGGCGCTGCTTTGCAGCCAGCTGCCGATACGGGTGTAATGCATCGGTGTGCCCGCACTATCATCAAGCTGAATGTCCCATCGGCGCATCGCCGCGCCAATGCGGCGGGCAAGGGCACGGTCAGGTGTCACAACGATCGCCGTTTTTCGGGGGTGTTCTAATGTCTCGCGCAAAATCAGGCTGATCTTCTCGGCTTCTTCTTGTTCAGTCTTGGCCTGTATTAAATGCATATTGGTCAGGCTTGCATCTAACGCGGCTTTACGTGCATCATCATCACGCATACACAGGCGCGCCCATTTATAACAGCTCTCCGCAGGGCGCATGGTTTCGCTTAATAAATCAAAACGCGCTGTGATCGCATCTGGGCGCACAGGGGCGAAAGATAAGCTCGGCCAATCAGGCACATCTTTATAAGATACGCCATCCATGCGGGATAGTAATTGTTTGAAGACATGCTGCGGGTGGCTTGCTTCTAACGCCGCCCAACTTTCGCTATCCATATAGTGATCAAGACCCGGTAAAATCACTTCGCCGCGCGGTAGCTGTGCAATGATATGGAGGAGCGCTGCTGTGCTTGGCAGCGAGCCTGTTATTCCCGCCGCGATAATCGGGCTTTGCGGCGCATCTTTCTGCCAAATATTGATCAGCAATTTAATCAGGCGATTACGTCGATCTGCAGGGTCAATACAGCCTTCGGATTCTAAAATCTTCGGCCAATGCATGCGGATGATTTCAAGGAAGTCGAGCGTGATCTGCCAATGTGTTGCAAATTCCGCAGCGACCAGATTGCTCAAGGCATCAAAGGATAAATCTTCGTTATGGACGGTATCAATCAGTCGCGCCAAAGAATCGGCCAAAGCAACGGCTTGTTCAGGGCGTGTGTTTTGGTCAGGGATACGCTGAATAAGCTGCGCCAGTAATAAACGGCGGCGCAGCGGTGATATTGCAGGTTTGATCGCCATAATCTCGGCGCTATGCCCTGCGGCGATGGCATGCAGTTTTAATTCATCTTCATCAAGGTCACCGACCGGAATAAGATTCGGCAGGATAAACGGCGCGCCATCATTAATGCGCAAAAAGGCATTGCGCAAATTACGGCAGGCACGGCGTGTCGGCAGTAATATTTTTAAATGTTGAAATTCATCGCCATAAGCACCTAGCAAGCCATGAGCAAAGCTTTCCAAAAATGGATAAGCGGCGGGAATGTTAAAAAGCTTAAGCGGCGCTGTCATTTTGCGCCTCCTGATAAATTGCATCAACGCGTTTTAAATCATCAACCGTGCTGATATGGTGCCATATACCTTGATAAGGCAGGGCGTAAAGACGCTGATGCGCTTCGGCTTTATCCATTAATTCAAGGAAGGAGAAATAACCATCAGGCGCGCCATCAAATAAACGCGGATGACAAATACGAATGCCGCTAAACATATGCGTGCCGTTTTTATCTTTATCGCGCGTGGCCTGTCCATCGGGCGCGATGGTGTAATCACCATGAACTTCTTTCGCATCAAATTTTGTACAGTCCATACACAGCAGCAGTAAATCCATTTTCGCGTCGTCCCAGTTGTTGGACAGTAAAGCTAAAGCTGCCTGATCAGCATCTTGAGGGTCTTGCCAAAGGGCATCACCATTGATGATATAAAAAGGCGCATCCCCAAAATGATGGAGTGCTTTTTTGATGCCGCCGCCTGTTTCTAGGCGCTCGTCTTCATGCGAGATGATGATGTGGGGGCTGTCTATGGTCTTGAGGTAATCTTCAATCACATGTGCCAGATGTGATGTATTGACGACAATCTCTTTCACGCCTTGTGCGGCGAGCGCCTCAATCGTGTGCGCAATAATCGGTTTGCCGCCAATATGCACCATTGGTTTTGGTGCGTGGTCGGTATATGGGCGGAGGCGCGTGCCTAAGCCCGCGGCAAGTATGAAGGCTTTTTCGATCATGTATTATTGATAAGCCACGCCGCCTTAACGGTCAATTCTCGATTGTGAAAATACGGCTGTTTTCCGCATCTGCGGATGATATTGTGATGCGCATAGCATTGCGCGGTGTGTAAGGGCCAAGGCGGTCAGGCCATTCAATTAAACAGATATGATCGGCCAGCGCATCTTCCCAACCAAGCTCCCAAATTTCTTCGGGGTCTTCAAGGCGGTACAAATCAAAATGCCAGATCTCGCCTTTAGCACAATCGTAACTTTGCACAAGGGTGAAGGTTGGGCTGGGTACTTCCATATCGGGCGCGTCACATAAATGGCGAATAAAGGCGCGGGCGAAGCTGCTTTTGCCCATGCCCAGTGTCCCTTCAAGCAGAATGATACGGGGCGCATCGATACCGTCCGCTATTTCAGCGGCAAGGGCTTCTGTTTCGTCAAGGCTATGGACATTAACTTGCCGCATAATTATATTCATTCCACTAGAGTTAATTCATCACCGCCAAAAATGGCTTAGAAAGTGAAAGATAGCATGACTGATCAAAAAGTCATCAAAGATGTTGCAATTATCGGCGCGGGGCCGGTGGGTCTATTTACAATTTTCGAATGTGGCATGCTCGGCTTTAATGCGCATGTTATTGATGCCCTCCCTGAAATTGGTGGGCAATGCACGGCGTTATATCCTGAAAAACCAATCTATGATATTCCGGGCTTTCCATCTGTTCAGGCCGAAGACCTCATTCATAATCTTGAGCAGCAGGCCGCGCCTTTCGCGCCTGAATATCACTTAAACCAACAAGTGCTGAATATTACGCGCGGCGCGGATGATGTCTTTCATATTGAAACATCCAAAAATGCGGCGCTTTATGCGCGCAGCGTGATTATTGCAGCGGGCGCTGGGGCATTTGGCCCGAACCGTCCACCGCTTCAGGGTATTGAATCCTATGAAGAACATTCTGTATTTTATGCTGTACGTAATAAAGAACGCTTCCGCGATGCGCGCATCGTGATTGGCGGCGGCGGCGATAGTGCGATTGACTGGACGTTGTCCTTGGCGGATGTCGCCGCGCATATCACCCTTGTCCACCGCCGTGATAAATTCCGCGCGGCACCTGAAATGGTTGAACAGGTCAAAGCCCTTGCTGCAGCAGGCAAAATTGATTTGGCGACGCCATATCAGCTTAAAGGTCTCTCGGGCGCAGACGGAAAATTGGGCGGCGTCATTATCGCCGATATGGATGGCCAAGAGAAAACCATCGCGGCAGATTATCTCTTGCCGTTTTATGGCTTGGCAACGGATTTAAGCATTGTCGCCAAATGGGGCATACATGTTGAACATCACCATATCGCCGTTGATCCACGCAGCTGCGCCACCAATATTGAGGGCATTTATGCGGTGGGGGATGTTGTGACTTACCCTGATAAATTAAAGCTGATTTTGACGGGTTTTGCAGAAGCCGCACAGGCCGCGCATAGCGTCTATAAAAAGCTCAAACCAGATACGCCGCTCCACTTTGAATATTCGACTACTAAGGGCGTGCCTTAATATAGCTATATATTTGACATAAAAAGCATTTGGGCGTATAAGTATTCCCTATGGAATTAAAGCGTGTCTTTGATATTGCCACTGCGGCAAGTTTAGCTGTGCTCACCGCGCCAATTTTGGCGGGGGCGGCGCTTGTTACGGCGTGTTCACTGCGCGAAAATCCAATTTACAGTCAGCGCCGTGTCGGTCTAGATGGTCAAGAATTTACGCTCTACAAACTTAAATCAATGCAGGAGCTGTTTGATGCCAAGGGAGCGGCTTTGCCAGACAGCGAACGTATCACCCGCATTGGTAAAATTCTACGCGCCAGTAAAATTGATGAATTGCCACAATTATATAATGTTTTAGCGGGGGATATGAGTATTGTTGGCCCGCGCCCTGCACCGATTTATATGAGTGTTTTAGCAGGCGATACGCTGCGTCATAGTGTTAGGCCGGGTTTGACGGGGCTAGCGCAGCTTCAATGTCAGGGGCTGCTCAGTGATGAAGAAATCCTCAAACATGACCACGCGTATGTTGCACATAATAGCCTCTTAAATGATTGCGCTATTGCGCTTAAAACACCTTATATCATCATGAAAAATATTAATGCGCCAACGTTCCGCGCAACGGGACAGAGCTGTAACTTGAAATAGTTGACATAATTTTATCCTGTGTTTAGTATGCAAGAAAAAATACATACAGGGAAAACAATGTCTAATAAGCGAAAGATTGTAGGGAAACCCCTTACAGCGCTATTCTGCGCTAGTGCAGCGGCCTCTATATTGTTAACACAATTGGGCGAAGGTGTTTCAACACAGAGTTTAGAAGAATTTGCGCGGGATAAAGATATTCCAATGCAAGTTTTTGAAGATCTACCGCATAAAGATCATACGCGCGTTTACCGTGATAATATTGCAGGGTTTTACTATGATGTAGGACATAACACTTGGACGACTGCAGATTTGCTATCAAAACAAATAGTTTCAAATGATGAGCGTATTTATCTGCGTGCCACTGTAAAGGTTGGGTCTTCAGTATTAATATATCCAGCGACTTTAGCTATGCAGCTATTGGGCAATTTGGTTGCGGGTGATTTAAATGCCTATGCTATTCCTGGAGTTTCATCCGCTGACACATGTTATATCAATCCGCCGGGCGATATGACTCTTGTGTCCTTTATCCATCAGTTTACAGATATTCCTGAAGAACATCTTAGTGATATAACCGATGAGGTCGCGCCTATTGTGCCGATTATGGCGCATGAGGCAGAGCATTGTAATTTGGTCTTGGGGGAAACGTTCAAGGAACGTGGTTTAAAGTCATTTACAACGGGCGGTGAATCAAACGCAGATAATCATTATATGAAGATGCATAAAAGCATATATCCGCAATCGAACATGGATAAAATCTTCTTTTACACGCGCGCGGTATCTTTGTTTTCGCGTGAAAATATTTTTGATGGTGGGCATGCTACATCCTTGAATGTTGATGCGTTTTTAAATGGCGTTGAAATGCCATCTCGTGAGCAAGCTTATTATAACTATGGTCATTTAAATGAGTTGATTAAAAAAGAACTTCTTGATTTTGAATCGGATGATGATGGCGCTTATTATCAAGCGGCATATCAAGCGGTGCAAAAGCTGTTGCGTGAGAGTGATGAGCTTACGCCATTTATGCGCCGCGCTGCAGAAATCTATCTTGAAGGTGTTGAGTATCTAGCGGATAAATCGCCGCTCTTCACGACGTCAGCTACGCCGCATAAAGCACAGGTATTACAGGGGCCATTGGTTTAAACCGTTAAGCGCAGCTTGCGATAACATCCAAGAAAGCGTCACCATAGCGGCCAAGTTTTGAGGAGCCAATACCCGGAATAAGGGATAAATCGGATGGGCTTTGCGGCTTAATTTTGGCCATGTGGATCAATGTTTTGTCGTGGAAAATGATATAAGGCGGAATATTCTGTGCCTTAGCTAGCTCCGCACGTTTTTCACGAAGGGCGTTGAAGATTTTTTGTTCATCTTCATTGGTCAGCATGCGTTCAATCATGCTTGCGGCTTCTTCATTGCGGATGGTCTTGCGTGATTTTTCAACGCGCAGCGCAATTTCCTGTTTTTCTTTGATGAAGGCTGCGCCCTCTGGCGTTAATTTTAGGGCGCTATAATTCTCCATATCAACGCTAATCAGGCCAAGCGCATGAAGCTGGCGGAAGATCGATTGCCATTCTTTTTGCCCATATTCGCCGCCTTTGCCCCAAACATTTAATTTATCATGGCCAAAGCGTTTGGTTTGGTCGGTGTCCTTGCCCAGTAAGACATTAACAGTATGTGCCACGCCAAAGCGCTGACCCGTGCGGTAAATGGCCGAAAGCGCCTTTTGTGCGGCAAGTGTACCATCGAAACTTTCTGGCGGGTTTTCACAAATGTCACAATTCCCACAAGGCGCAATATCATCGCCAAAGTAATTGAGCAAAATTTGACGGCGGCAGCGCAAGGTTTCGCAGTAGCCGAGTAAAGCAGACAATTTTTGGCGCTCAACCATTTTTTGTTCCATTGGCGCGTTTGAACTGTCAATCATCGTGCCGCGCAGCGCAACGTCTTGCATGCCATAGGTCATCCATGCGGTTGCAGGTAAGCCGTCACGTCCCGCGCGCCCTGTTTCCTGATAATAGGATTCAATATTGGCCGGTAAGTCCAAATGCGCAACAAAACGCACATCAGGTTTGTTGATGCCCATGCCAAAGGCGATGGTTGCAACAATGATAATTTGTTCTTCTTTAAGGAAGCGTTCCTGCACATCCGCGCGTGCAGCATCACTCATCCCTGCATGATAGGCGAGGGCGTGATAGCCTTCTTCTTTCAACCATTCAGCGGTCTGCTCAACCTTCTTGCGGGAAAGGCAATAGACAATTCCGCTATCGCGCGCATGATAGGTTGAAATAAACTGCTCTAATTCTTTTTTCGGATTATTTTTCGGTGTAACCAAATATTTGATATTTGGGCGATCAAAGCCGCTGACAAAATGACTGTCATCAGATATGTCTAAAACGCGCGCAATATCTTTGCGGGTACGTTCATCGGCGGTGGCGGTCAGAGCCAAGCGCGGCACAAGCGGATAGCGCGTCGAAAGTAAACCAAGCTGCGCATATTCAGGGCGGAAGTCATGCCCCCATTGCGACACACAATGCGCTTCATCAATCGCGAAGAGACTGATTTTGCAGTTATCGAGAATATCAAGGAAGCCCTCACCCAGCAGGCGCTCAGGTGAGACATAGAGTAAATCGAGCGTGCCGTCATAAAGCTGGGCAATAATACGGCGGCGATCTTCGGCAGGTGTGGCGGAGTTAAGTGTTTCGGCTTTAACGTTAAATTCTTTAAGCTGTAGAACTTGGTCTTGCATCAAGGCAATAAGTGGGGATATGACAATACAGCACCCATCCATCGCCAAAGCAGGGATTTGATAACAGAGCGACTTGCCGCCGCCTGTTGGCATCAACACAAAGCCGCTTTTGCCTGCAAGCGTATGCGCGATGATATCGCTTTGGTTCGCACGAAATTCATCGTAGCCAAAAACGTCTTTTAAAATCTGCGCGGGGGCTGTGCCAATACAATCTTTTGCCATAAATTTACTTTAGGGCAGCACGTCAAAATTTGCGATGAAATTTAAGTTTACTGCGCGGCTTTCCTGTGGCTAATTCCGTGCGTTAAAATAGTTATCAAGCCATGCGCGGTCATAATCTTTTGGGAAGGGGCGTTTTTCATGAGCCCAAACGGCGAGCATATGCTTGTATTCGCTCTGCGGTAATTCATAAGCGCCAAAGCGTTTAAGATGGTCGGTAATAAACTGCGCATCTAGTAACTGATAATCGAAATGTGCAAGCAGGGCGCAGAGATGCACGAGGGCAATTTTACTCATATCGCGGGCATTTGAAAACATGCTTTCCCCGCAGAATATCGCGCCGAGCGCAAGGCCGTAAAGCCCGCCAACGAGTTCATCATTTTGCCAAACTTCAAGGCTATGGGCGTGGCCATGACGATGCAGGCTTTCGAAACCCTTTTTAATGGGGCGGTTTATCCATGTATTCTCGCGCCCATTTTTTGGCGCAGCGCATTGTTCAATCACACGTGAGAATGCGGTGTCGATCCGAATCTCATAATCATTTCTTTTAATGCGTTTTTTAAGGCTCTTGGAAATGTTCAAATCATGTATCGGGATGATGCCGCGCATTTTGGGCTCAATCACCATAACCTGTGGGTCATCAGCGCTTTCTGCCATGGGGAAAACGCCTTGATGATAAAGCATAAGTAGCACGTCTGAGAAATCTTCAGTCATGCGAGCATTATATCATGATTCATCTTAACAAAGGAAAAAGCCGATATGAATTATTCGGCTTTTTGTGTCTCGTTTAATTGTACAACGTTTTTGTCATTGCTGATGGATAGTTCAATAGTTACAGCTTCGCGGCCTTTTGGCACATCCTTCACAGCCATTTTAATGCGCTGCCCCGGAACAAGCTGATCAATATCATGCTTTTCTAAGCAGGTTTTATGTACGAATACATCTTTCTTGCCATCATCAGGAATAACAAAGCCAAAACCTTTGTCCGGCTTATACCATTTAACGGTGCCTTCCATGCCATTAAAGCCAGATTTTTGCACTAATTCTTCTGAATTTTCGCCTGGCATGAGGCCTGTGTCGATTAATGTTTTTACGGCACGCACCATTGCGCCTTTTGGGCCATAGCCAATATCGCAGATCAATACGGCACCTTCGCCGATTGTCTGAATTTCAGCTTTTTGCAATGTTGTGATATGTAAGAACGCATCAACGTCTTTGTTGTTTGGTACGACGAACCCGAAACCTTTGGGCTGGTTAAACCATTTTAGCTTAACTTCAACATCGGTTTCTAAAACCTCGTCTTTATCCGGCGCATCAAATTCAACCAGATTATGCTCTGCGCCATTAATAGTCTTTCTAACAGCTACGACCATCTTTGCCTCCCTCGCAAATAAAGTCACTAATAAAATTTAGTAAATATAAAAAATAAAAAATAGAAACATCGCCCCTTAAGATCCTAAACCTAATTCACAATGCTCCATTTGAGAAATCTAAGCACAATTGCAACCTAAAGTCTAGAAAATTATGTATATTAGCGGCGCTGCATATATCCAGAATGCTATAGGTTGTTGTTTTTAGCAATGAATTTCCTTGTACTATTAGTATATTTTTTTGCAAAATTAATAACAATTTCATCTGAACTGTTTTATTATAGTAAGCAGAATATATTTTTAAGGCCTTTATGTAAGAATAAGAAAATAATCACCTCGTAACGTGGAGAATTTAATGCAGGATAAAAATAAGCCAGACGCAGCAGCAAGTGTGAATAATAAGGATCATGCATGGATCGAAAAATATCCAGAACATTTGAATTGGGAAGACCGAATTAATATTAAGCCTATTTATGATTTGATGGAAAACGCCCGCAGCAAATATGGCGATCGTCCTGCTTTTGATTTCCTCGGTAAAAAATATAAATGGGGTGAAATGGCTGATATGGCGGATCGTCTCGCGCGCGGCCTGCAAACTTTAGGCATCGGTAAAAATTCTAAAGTCGGTATATTCCTGCCAAACTGTCCTATGTTTATTGTCGCTTTTTATGCGATTACAAAAATTGGCGCGACAGTTGTGCATTACAACCCGCTCTATTCAATCAAAGAATTGCAGCATCAAATTGAAGATAGCCATACCGATTTGATGATTACGGCAGATTTAAAAATGCTGCACGATAAGATGCTAGAAATGTTGTCTGCGACACGTTTAAATCAGCTGATTATTTGTCCGTTTACTGAAATGCTGCCATTTCCTAAAAGCGCATTATTCAAAATTCTTAAAGGGAAAGAGCTCGCGGATATTCCGAATGATGACCGTCACTTCCCACTTGAAAAAGTGATGAGCAATAGCGGTAAGATTTCACCAGTTGATATTGACCCCTATAAAGATGTTGCTTTGCTGCAATATACAGGCGGGACGACCGGCGTGCCAAAGGGCGCAATGCTGACCCATGCCAATATTGTCGCGAATGTCACCCAATGTGTTGAATGGTGCAAACAAACGCCATATGGCGAAGGCAAAATGGTCGGCGTCTTGCCATTCTTCCATGTCTTTGCCTTAACGGCTGTGATGAATTTCTCCGTTTATGCGGGGCTAGAGATTGTCGCCTTGCCGCGCTTTGACCTAAAGCAAACGTTGAAGCTTATTCATAAACACCGCCCGCAAATCTTCCCTGCGGTGCCAGCAATTTATAATGCGATCAACAATTACGCGCAGATCGATAAATATGATCTAACCTCCATAATGTTCTGTATTTCTGGTGGGGCGCCGTTGCCGGTTGAGGTCAAAAAAGACTTTGAAAAGCGCACGGGCTGTGTGGTTGTTGAGGGTTATGGCTTAACTGAAGCTGCGCCTGTGATTTGCGTGAACCCGACAGAAGGGGTAAATAAGGCGGGCTCAATTGGTATGCCTGTGCAGAACACCGATGTTCGCCTTTGGGATAAAGATAATCCTGGCACGGAAGTGAAGCCAGGCGAGCGCGGTGAGCTTGTCGCCAAAGGCCCGCAAATCATGAAGGGCTATTGGGAAAATGAAGAAGCGACCAAAAGCACAATTGTCAACGGTTACCTGCGCACAGGCGACATTGCGACGATGGATGAAGATGGTTATTTCTTCATCGTTGACCGTATCAAAGATATGATCATCACCAATGGTTATAATGTTTACCCGCGTAATGTTGAAGATGCAATTTACCAGCATCCATCTGTGGAGGAATGTATTGTCGCAGGCCTACCAGATGAAGACCGCGGCGAAATTATCAAAGCATGGATTAAGCCAAAAGAGGGCCGTAAACTGGCGGAGTCTGACTTGCGTGATTTCTTAAAAGAGCATCTCTCGCCAATGGAAATGCCGCGTCAAATTGAAATTCGTGATGAGCCGTTACCAAAAACAATGATTGGTAAATTGTCGCGTAAAGATATTGTCGCAGAAGAGCTGCAAAAGCAAGCCGCCGAATAAAAACTTGACCAAATATGTAAATAAATATATCCTCCCGCTAGAGTTTATTTTAGCGGGAGTTTTTTTATGATGGATTTATCATCAATTTTTAAAGTTCAGGTCACCTTAAGTGTTGATGATCGACACGAGGTCTTTGATGCGAAGCAGATTTTCCGTCTTTCCCCTGCGGGCACGCCTGAAGAAGTTGCTGTGAAGAAGGCCAATGGTAAGAACTGCACGTGTGTATATCTCGGGCATGGCGGTTCTTATAATTGTATCTATGTCAGAGAAACTGTCGAAGAAATTGCCGAGAAAATCGAACAGGCAGAAGATCGAATAATTGGGCGCATGAAGGCGCATCGTCTTGGCATCGTCTAAGTGTAAACGAATAAAGTAAAAGGCCGGTGTCATAACCGGCCTTTTTTATTGTCCTAGTTGGGTGGATTAGCCGCCGTATAGCGCGCGCAAGCGCTGCTCAACGATGATCAGCATGCCCATATCCACTTTCGCGGCGGCGCGTATCTCAGAGAATACATGCTCAACAGCGGCAGCTTGGCCTTCGTGGCGATCAATCCATGTGCGGACATAGCTTTGATGCTTCACCTTGCGCTCGCTTGGCTTCATGTAACGCAGGATATGCACGGCAAGACCTGTTTGGCAGCTATAGAGCTGATCAATCAAGCCATCAAGCGCTTCGGCATTCCACTTGTTGTTTACCGGCAGGTTCTTCGCCTGTTCACGCAGCCATTCCAAATGGAAGACCTCACCAATTTGGTAGAAGATATTGGCGGCGTCTTCAATGTCTGATGTGCTGTCAATCGCAACGCGGATAATATCGCAGGCCGAACCAAGGGCAGGCAGGCTTGAAATATCTTTCGCGATATCCATAGGCAGACCATTAGCAACCAATTCATCATAGCGTGCGCTCATGCGCAATTTTTCAGCTTCGGTCAGCGTGGTTTCAAATGTCTTCTTAAGGGCATTCACACCTGATTTGAAACTGTGAATATCGGTTGAGATATCAAGCGGCTTGCCAAGCTTAGTCAAAAGCCATGTTGTTTCGCGTTCAACCAATTCAACCACCGCATTCATCGCCTGAATTTGCGTATGGGCAGGGACGACATTATCGAGCGCCTCAATGCGTGTCCACAGCGATTGCAGGTCAAAGGCTTCGCGCACAATCAGATAAGCCTTGGCAACTTCCGCAGGCGGCATCCCTGTTTTGATCACGCGGCTGCGAACGAAGTCAGGGCCCATACGATTGATCACGCTATTGGCAATACGTGTGGCAATAATTTCACGGCGTAATCTGTGGTTCAGGATTTCGTTGCGGTATTTCTGTTGCATTGCTTTTGGGAAGTAATCAACGGCCCAATAAGAAAGCTCTGGCGCATCCAGGAAGTCGCTTTCAAGTAATTTGCGCGTGAAGATGATTTTTGCATAGGCTGAAAGCACGCCAATTTCTGGGCGGGTTAAGCCTTCACCAGCGCGACGGCGGCGATCAATTTCTTCAACGCTTGGCAAATATTCAAGCTCTCGTTCAAACACATTTGATGATTCAAATTCATCAATCAACGCCGCATGCGCCTGTAAATGTTCCTTCGCCTTAAATTCGGTGAGGGAAATCGCTTGTGCTTGCTGATAGTTGTGCTTGAGCACCAATTTCGCGACATCATCGGTCATTTCTGCCAAAAGCTTATTGCGCTTTTTCAGTGGCAGCTTCGTGTTGTCCATACGCATAACTTCGTTAAGCAGGATCTTGATGTTGACCTCGTGGTCAGAGGAATCCACACCGCCAGAGTTGTCGATAAAGTCCGCGTTGATGCGGCCGCCGCGTTTGGCGTACTCAATACGGCCGAGCTGCGTGACGCCCAAATTCGCACCTTCGCCAATGGCTTTGGCTTGCACATCTTTGCCGTTAATACGGATCAGGTCATTGGCCTTATCACTCGCATCAGCATGGCTTTCCTGTTCGGACTTAATATATGTGCCGATACCGCCAAACCAAAGCAAATCAACGTCAGCTTTTAGCATCGCCTTCATTAATTCATGCGGCGTGACTTTGTTGCTTTCAATGCCAAAGGTTTTTTTAATCTGTGGCGTAAGTTCGAGCAATTTGTCATGACGAGAATAAATGCGCCCGCCTTTAGATAGTAGCTTGGTATCATATTGATCCCAACCCATCACGTTATCAAAGAGGCGTTTGCGTTCTTTAAAGCTCTTCGCTGGATCTGGTTCAGGGTCGCAGAAGATGTGCAAGTGGTTAAACGCACCTTGTAAGCGGATATGTTCAGAGAGCAGCATACCGTTACCAAAGACGTCTCCGCCCATATCGCCCACGCCAACGACGGTGAAGTCTTGTGTTTGAATGTCGTGGCCTTTTTCACGGAAGGAGCGTTTCACGCTTTCCCATGCGCCGCGGGCGGTAATGCCCATTTTCTTGTGGTCATAACCTGCGGAACCGCCAGAGGCAAAAGCATCGCCAAGCCAGTGATCATATTCAAGTGAAATTTCATTGGCGATGTCAGAGAATGTCGCCGTGCCTTTATCGGCGGCAACAACCAAATATGGATCGTCACCATCGCGGCGCATCACCATTTTTGGTGTGGTCACTTTGCTGCCAACGCGGTTATCGGTAATATCAAGCAAGCTGCGAATGAAAAGCTTATAGCAGGCAATACCTTCGGCAAGGAAAGCTTGACGGCCGCCTTCTTTTGGTGGCTTCTTCAGAACAAAGCCACCTTTCGCGCCCATTGGTACGATCACGGCGTTTTTCACCAGCTGCGCCTTCATTAGGCCCAAAATTTCTGTGCGGAAGTCTTCATTACGGTCTGACCAACGTAGGCCGCCACGGGCAATGACATCGCCGCGCAGGTGAATGGCTTCAAAACGTGGTGAATAGACGAAAATCTCACGATATGGGCGCGGTTCTGGCAGGAACGGCACTTTACGCGAATCGATTTTAATAGATATGGTCGGCTTATATGGCTCGTCTTTTGTCGAAATATAGAAGTTTGTGCGTAATGTCGCATCAATCAAGGTGTAAAGCGCACGCAGGATCGTATCGTGATCATAGGATTCAACTTTTTCCAAAGCGTGGTCAATGGCGAGCGCTGCGCCCGCGGCCTTCATATTCGCGTCTTTTTTATTGGCAGGATTATGCCATGCATGGAACAGGTCAATTAAATAGCCTGCGATTTTTGGGTGTGCTGTGATCGCACTTTCGATATATTCCTGCGAATACGCAAAGCGCGCTTGTTTCAAATAGCGTACATAACAACGCAAAATCGCAATATCGCGCCAATTCATATTGGCACTAATCAGCAATTTGTTCAGTGTGTCATTTTCCATCTCGCCATTCCAAAGCTTGTGAAGGGCTTCTTCGGTTTTGGCTTTGGCGGTAAAGACGGCGCTTTCTTTTGATAACTCTGCATCTGTTGGCTCCATGGTCAAATCATGAATCCAATAAGTCTTTTGTGAACCGTCTTTTGGGCGCACGCGCACGGGATGTTCAGAAATAATGCGCAGACCTGCGTTCTCAACGATAGGCAGCATATCAGACAGCGCAATCGGTGTGTCATGGCTATAGATTTTCACGCCCCAGCCTGCAGGCGTTTTGTCTTCTTCTGGTTGCCAATAAAGGTCAACAGCAATGTCGCCGCTTTTGCGCGCTTCTTCCAATTTGCCGATGTCATGCACGGCATCCATCAGGCTGTATTGGTCGCGATAAGACATTGGGAAGGCTTCGCCATAGCGTGCGATTAGTTCAACAACATACGATTCTTCATAAATCGTGTTATCAAGCAATGTTTGCGTTACGCGTTCACGCCATAATTTGCCAACCTCTTGCAGCTTTTCTTCAATCGCGCAGTTGTCAAATTTAGGTGCATTACGTTTCTTGTGGTGAATGGTGTAAAGCACACGGCATAATGTGGAATCGTCAATTTGCGATTTATAACTTGTACATTCGCCGCCAAGTTCGGCTTCCAATATGCGTTGGAATTTCAGGCGCATACGCGTTGAATAACGGCTGCGTGGAATATAGACCAAACATGAAATATAACGCCCGAATGGGTCTGTGCGCGTATATAGCGCAATGCGTTCACGCTCCTGAAGGCGCAGGATGCTTTTACAAATATTGGTCAGCTGCGGGATGTCGATTTGGAATAGTTCGTCACGCGGGTATTTTTCAAGGATATGGCGCAGCGCTTTATCGTTATGTCCGCCTTGTTTATAGCCCGTCTTGGCCAAGACCATATCGGCTTTATGGCGTAAATACGGAATGCTCTGAATGGAGCGTGAATAGGTCACGGATGTAAACAAACCAATGAAAAGCGCTTCGCCTGTGACATTGCCTTCTTCGTCAAAAAGCTTAATCGCAATCGCATCAAGCGGCACGCGGCGGTGTACGGTTGATTTTTTGTTCACTTTGGACACACTGACCGGTGGCTGTGATTTGCGCAGCATTTGCAGGGCAGGCGGCAGGCCATCTTCGTCTTCATTAATATAGACAGGCGCTTTTTCACGCAGCACGCCTAAATTTTCACCCTTAACGGTCTCGCTCTGTATCTCCTTGCCTTTGCCTGTGAAACGATATTCACGATAGCCAAGGAAGGTGAAGTTGTCTTGGTAGAGATATTCAAGGAAATTGAGATATTCCTCAATCTCATGTTCTGCATAATCCGTTGGCGCTTGCGAAAGGGATTTTTGCGCGGCACGTAAGCGGACGCGCATTTTTTGCCAATCTTCGGTCGCATATTTCACATCACGTAAAATCGTGTTCAATGAGGCTTTTAGCGCCGAAATCTGGCCTTGCGCGACATAGCTGTTTAATTCGATATGCAAATGCCCTTGCATAAAGCTCTCTGCGCTTTCCTTTTGTACATATTCAGTGCGGTCTTTGGTCGCGCGCACAGGGAATCCTGCATGGGCAGATAAATTAATGACCAGACCTTGCGCGGAAAGTTCAGCGGCAATCGAATCTAATGTAAACGGACGGTCATCGGTGATGATTTCGATTGCAGTGCGTTTAACTTTACGGCCATCAAGGTCTTTTTCAACATGGCGAATATCAATGTAATCTTTACGCTTGCGGTTTAGGCCCGCTTCATAATGGATGTGACCAATTTCGGCAATTTCTTCAGCCGTCAGGGCGGTGACATCTTCGCTTGGGATTTGCTTGTAAAAATCTTCGATGAATTGCTTTTCAGCCGCAGATGTTTTTTTAGGGAGGGCAGCCAAAGCTTTTTTAATAAGGGAAGCAGCGATCATCATATCACCTTGTTGTTTGAATAATATACGCTAGTTTATTGATAGCGGCGGAAAGCCTCCGTCGATACGCCCTAACATAACATGCAGAATCGGGCATGGAAAGAAAACATTATGTTGCAGTTGCGTCATATTGGGGATCGGTGAATTCGCACGATTTTTGTACAAATTTTATACGAAGATCTTTGAAAAGGCGTGACGTATTCTATATAATGATATATAAGAATACTAAATTTTGACATTTATGTATGGAGAAAGTAAATGAACAACGTTAATCCTGATCGTTTCTCAGGCGTAAATTCTTCGGCCGTATCTTATGATGCTGGCTTGAAGGCGCATATGAACCGCGTTTACGCCCGCATGTCGCTGGGGGTTCTGGTCAGCGCATTGGTTTCATTTTTTGTGGCAAGCAGCCCTGAATTAATGAAATTATTATTATCTGGTCCGCAAGCTTATGTGATTATGTTTGCACCAATTGCTGTTATTTGGTTTGGCTTTAACCCAGCACGTATGTCGGCAAACACTTTGCGTTTGTCGTTTTTAGGTGTGTCGGTACTTTATGGCATAAGCTTCTCAACCATATTCTATGCATACCAAATTGGCGACATTTCGCGTGCCTTTTTGCTGGCAACGATTATGTTCTCAGGTTTAAGCATTTTTGGTTATAGCAGCAAACGTGACTTAAGCGCACTTGGTACATTCTGTATCATGGGTGTGTTTGGTGTTTTGGCGATGGGCATTATGAACATGTTCTTCTTCAAAAGCGCGGGCTTTGCAGATCTAATCTCAATCGTTTCGATCTTGGCGTTCTCAGGCATCACAGCATGGGAAACACAAAATATGAAGCGTAGCTATAGCGCAGGCTATGGTGATGAAGCAAATAGCCGCCTTGCATGGTCTGGTGCTTTGTCACTTTACATCAGCTTTATTGCGATCTTCATGAACCTGTTGCAACTAATGCGCGGTGGCGATTAATCGCTAAGTAAAACAATACGAAAAAGCCCGAGCGGATATTTCTCTCGGGCTTTTCTTTTGCGCTTGCATTGGGCGTTAAAATCTCTTATCTTCGCTCCATCTTGTTCAGGCAAGGGCCCGTAGCTCAGCTGGGAGAGCGCTACAATGGCATTGTAGAGGTCGTCGGTTCGATCCCGATCGGGTCCACCATTTTTCCTTTTATTTCACGACATTAATATGACTGACGTTATTATCCTCTTGCGGGGGTGCTATTGGACGCTTAACAGGATGATGGTTATTATGCATCAAAATTAGTGCGCCAATAATGCCTGCAAATACCGATGCGGTCAGGATGGATAGCTTTGCTTGTTCCAGTATTTGTGAGCCCGCCTCAAAGCTTATATTCGCAATGAGCAGCGCCATGGTAAAGCCCATGCCGCCAAGCATACTTAAACCGAGTATATCGCGCATATTCAATCCTTCCGGCAATGCACCTTTACAGAATTTTACCGCAGCCCACGTAAATAACGTGATGCCAAGCGGCTTGCCGATTAATAGACCAAAGAAAATGCCAAGCACGACAGGATTAATCAAAATGCCATCCAGATTATGCATGCCAATGACAACGCCCGCATTAAATAAGGCGAATAAAGGCAAGACATAAACCGTTACGCGTGGTTTTAGCTTTGTTTCCCATGCCTGTAGCGGCGTACTGGCTTTGCTCGCCATGTCTTTTATTTCGTGAAGCAAATGGTGCTGTTTAGGGGCTTTCAAGATATCATCATCCTGATTGCCGACATGATCCATCATGAAGAGCAGTGCTTTGGCGCGGCGTATAAAGCCGTCCTGCAAAACCTTTGGGCGGGCAGGCACGGCAGCAGCAATCAGTATCCCCGCGACGGTTGCGTGAACGCCTGATTCATGAACGCAATACCATAGGCCAATACCGATCAACATATATATCCCGACATGACGTACGCCGAGGATGTTACAGATCAGCAGCATGGAAAAGAGTATGGCTGAATAACCAACCATGATGATATCGAAGCCGTGGGAATAGAATACGGCAATAATCATGACAGAGCCGAGGTCATCAAAAATGGCAAGCGCGGCCAAAAAAGCAAAGCACATGGGTGAAGCATGGCGCGCTAATAAAGCGAGTGTCCCAAGGGCAAAAGCGGCATCTGTCGCCATGGGAATGGCCCAGCCATTCATATGGGGACCACCATAATTAAAGATGAGATAAATAAGCCCAGGCATGACCATGCCACCTGCTGCGGCACAGAGGACGGTTACGGATTGCCTAACATGGCGCAATTCACCTACCAGCATTTCACGTTTAAGCTCTAACCCGATATAAAGGAAAAAGACGGCCATCAGGCCACTGCTGATCCATTCGTGTATCGGTAGCGCAAATTGGTGTTGCGCCAAAAAGATCCCTAAGGAATATTCCGAAATATGATGGAAGGCATCGTGAAATGGGCTATTAAAAATCACCATGCTTAAAATCGAAGCAATGGCGAGAAATATGCCTGTTGCAATTTGGTTATGTGTGAATTTCTCGATCGGGGAGAGGAGTTCCTCGACCTGTTCTTCTATCTGTGTTTTGGGTGACCGATGATACGGCACCCGTGAAAATAATCCCATCCCAATTTAAACCCTAAATTTAATAAATATATCCTATACCGCTTACAATTCTCTCACAATTATGTAAATGTGGCGTAAATTTTCACTAGAATGCCATCTATTTGGCGCAATGCAGCGTCTAAAGAGTATATCCGTATTATACGAAGGGTTGTATTAGATTTTTATTATATTAATATTAACTTATAAATGTTATGATAAATATATATTTTAAAAATTTTGATTATTAAGTTCTAAGGTAAATGTAATGGTTAAATATTATGATGAACACCGTTTCAATGGTGACAATGTCGGTGATTTGGCCAAAATCATTTTAACGGGCGATACGCTAGAGCGCTGGCATCGTGAAACAGAAGCTTTTGTCGATATGATGATTGCGCAAATGGACATCACAGAAAAAAGCGTCCTTCTGGATTATGGTGCGGGCATTGGACGCATCGCGCGTGAACTTATACGCAAGACAGGCTGCTCCGTCATTGGAGTCGATACCTCTTCGGATATGCTGCGTGAGGCTTTTGCCTATGTCGCGCATCCAAATTTCACGGCGATGAGCTTAGAGAAATATCAACAAAGGGTCAAAGAGGGGGCGGTTAAGGTCGATGGTGCTTACAGCATCTGGGTATTGCAGCATTGCGATTTTGAGCCCGCCTATCAAACAATTCTACGCAGCCTGCCGCAAGGCGCACCATTTTTTATTGCCAATACCGTGCAGCGCTGCGTCCCCGTCACACCACGCGGCTGGGCGGATGATGGTATAAATATACAAGAACGCCTGCGTAAAGATTTCCAGCTGACCCATGATGCCACAAAAGATTTAGAGCGCATCCTCCCCGAAGACCACCATAACCGCGTCTTTTGTGAATTTATGTGTAAGATTTAACATCTAAATACGCGCAAATAAAAAAGCGCCGCAGATGGCTGCGGCGCTTTTGTTTGTTTTTATATCTATGGCTGTTTATTCAGCACGGCGACATTCACATTTATATTTACGGAAGGTACTATCACCATATTCGTAACAGAATTCTTTTTCATGTTCATCGCCACAGCCACAAGGGTCATCAATGTAGCGAGGGTTTGTTGGCGGTGGATCAGCGAAGCCTTCAGAACTCACCTTATCCCAGAAGAATTTACGTTCCTTACATGAGCCAACGGTCGTAATCGTTGCGCTCGGGTTGTCAAGCTGACATGAGGATGTAAGTGGTATAGTGATTTGATCATCTACATCAGGAATTTCACATGTCGGATTGTCACAGCTATGTGGCTGTGTTCCCGTTTGTGGGCCTGCGCATACACAGTTATCTTCTGTAATGGCGCCGCTTGGGTCGCTCACCCATTCACAGGTTGAGGTTTTAAGCTTCATCGCACGCTTTTTATAGCTGCCTGTTGCAAAGTAACCTGTACCACAAGAGATAGTTTCATCTGGTGGGTTTGTTGGGTCTTTATCACATGCGCATGTGCCATAAGTTGGGCCGTCCTTTTGCCATTTACAGCTGCTCATATTCCATTTCCAATCTTGTGAGATTGAACCAGGGAAGCCACCACCACAGGCAACAGGTTCAGTTTTTGTATCGAAACCTGGGTAATTATCACATGTACAGGTATCCGCACGGTAAACTGCAGTGCTCGTAAACTTCCAATTACATTGCGATAATCTTGCGTCATAATATTCTAAACGCTCACGTGAACCACTTTTACCAGATGGGCAAGATACAGCTTTAAAGCGAGCGGGCATATCTTTAAAGGTCGCGTTGCCATCCCATGAATTGATGTTGCCGCCTGTTGTTGGGCCAAGCCCTGGCCATTCTGAGATTGTTTTTAAAGTATATGGTTCGCTCGCTGGATAACTAGGACATACACAGTTGCTTTGATCCCAGCCAGATGGCGCATAACGCTTACATACGCCGCCATCAAGCTGTGTTTTCATAAGTCTACGCACTGTGTAGTCATGCGTTGTCCCATCCGAGAAATATGTAGGTGAGGACTTTGTCGCTAACGGAACGCCGCCTACTTTAATATCGTAGCAATATTTATACTCATAGCCACTAGGAATAGTTGAGCCATCTTCGTTTTTGCCGCATATGCATGCGCCGTCAGGGACGACATCCGATGGGGCGTTACACTTGGTTGTGGTCGTAATTGTTCGTGTTTGATCGCCATAAAGTTCATCAATACCCGGAGCGCCGCAATCTTCTACAGTGGTTGTTACTTCTGTCACAAAGTTACAGCGTGCAGGTGTCGCTTGGCTACTGTCAAGTAAAGACCATGTGCCGTTGTTACATTTAAAAGTCGCTTCAGCACAATTTTCTAAACCAGCAGTCACTGTTGGTTCAGATTGATCTGCGCCATAAGCGAGGGTCACGTCATTTGGTCCACATACGGATTGTGTCGCAGTTTGACAGTTGTTCCCTGGTGCAACATCGCAGTTAAGTGTACCATCAGGATTTACGCCCTTTAAAACTGGCGTTAAATCAGGGCATTTGATTTCCAGTTTCTGGCATATAGGTTGGTCGCCGTCAATGCCGACCATATATTCGTCAGCATTTGTACAGCGCATACCACCTGTGCCAGCATCAAAATCACCAGCAAGCAGTTTAGGTTCAAAACAATATGTGCCGCTTTCATCACAAAGCTGATCTGTAATAAGGTTGCCTGAGTTAATGCGGATGGATGCAACATTTTGCCCTGCATTGGCCACCTGGCTATTTACCTGCAACTCGATATCTGTATCGGGCTCCTTCACGCCGAGTGCAACAGTTCGATCTTGTGATAAATCTTGGGCATGAATGATCTCTGCTGCTGTATTGTTATATCGGCGCCACAATGCCTGTTCATGTGTTGCATGGAATTGCAACATATGGTCAAAAGTATCTGCATTTTGTGCCGTCGTAATCGGCGCATAAGAGAATATAGCATCGGTTGAGGCCATAGTAACGGGGACGCCGCCACCAAAATCTGCTATACAGTTGTTAGTCTCGATCGTTGAAACGGTCGAACAAGGTTGTTGTAAAACGCCAAACTTACTATAGGCGCCTTCTTTTGAAGGGCCATAACTTAAGACAATAAACATGGCGTCTTGGTTGCGCGTCATTTCATTGCCCGCGCTATCAACGATCGATATGCCACCAGCATCAGTGTTGAATGTCGTAATTTCAGTTAAATCTTGTGTTACGGCATAAAGTAAGCGGTTGCCATATGCATCAAGGGAATCGTCTTCGGTCATTTGCAAGTCACGGAATGGTACGGAGCCGATGACCACATCGCTAGCGCCATTTGGTGCGGCTTTTAAACATATGCCATTTAAACATTCGCCCTGCGTTTGTGGAAATGCTGCAAAAGTTGCTGCATCACATGGTAATGCACGACCATTATTAACATCCGTGCGAGGGACATTCATTGGTGCGGGACATGGATATTCACCGTTAATGTCACGATATTCTTCCATCATCGAGACGACACGGCGGATATTGCTTTCGGTGTTCTCAAGTTTCTTTTTAACTGTATATTGCGCGTAGAGGCTAAAGAGCGGCGTAATGAGCAAGCCCACGACAATCAGTGCGATTGAAATTTCAATTAATGTAAAGCCACGCGATTGCGTGTGCTTATCTTGGCCTATACGCATGGTCAGCCCCTTTATGGTTTGTAATAACATATTACCCCTCCGTCACCATCAAATCCTTGAATAAATCCTATTTCGTTATTCGTATCATCCCCATCATCGGGGGCGCCGCCAAATTCACGCTCACATTTACCTGCGGGCGTATAGCTTGGTACGGCGCAATCAACGCTATTTTCCTCTACACCAATCATGACTTCGGTCGCACTACCGCATGGTGAAGAGCCTGTAATCAACGCTGTATTAAAACATAAGCCGCCGCTGTCGCAAACTTCATCGACGAGCAAGTTGTTGTTCACCTTAACTTCGCCATTAACGTCTAAAGCAACGGTTGGCAATGTCGCGCTATCCATCGCGATGGACAAATTGCCGCTTGGGGCGAAATAGACTTGATCGCGCGCCCAAGCTGGATCCTCATCTTCATCCCAAATACTTTGTGAATTAATTGTATAGAAACGGACAAAATCATCATAGCTTTGTGCTGAGTTAGATTTATAAAAACCGAGCGCTTGTGTAAAGCTTGGGTCGTTATCGCAGTTATCGCCTTCTACTGTCGCAGCATCACACGCGAAACCAACTATACCATTACTATTATAGGCGCCTAACTGATTTGGACCATGTGAGACGACGACAAAATGGGCGTTGTCGCCGACACCTGCGGTCGGTAAACCAAACTCATCGCGTGCATCAATCACACCAAGCCAATATTTTTCACGGTTGCCTTCAATGGTGTAGTTGTAACTGACGGCATAGGTCAGCTGATTGCCCCAGCCATCTAAATCCATGCGCGTGCTAAATTGATCCGCTGTACGATAGTCAACATTCCCCTTTGCGGCTTCTTCTTGGATGAGTGCGATTGGGAAGCCGCCAATAATAATCCAATCATTGCCTGGGACACCATCGCGATCGACATTGCTTTCAATGATACAGACACCACGATAACATTCACCCGGTTGATCAACATCAGCGGGCAGGGCGCTACAATCAGGGGAAACCCCATAATCAACATCTGTAATCGGTTTGTCACGATAGGCAGGACATGGATAGACTTCTTCAACAACTGCATTTGGATATTCTGAAATCATTGTGGTTGCAGCGGCGATGACTTTGCGGGTGTAATCTATACGACGGTTATCATAGTAGCGTTCAATTGCTTGAAGTAGCGGGATCATCGTAATCGCAATGATGATAATCACGATAGATAGCTCAATCAAGGTGAAGCCCTCGATTGCGGATCTATAGTGTTTGTTCAATTTTCTAATCTTTGTCATCATTGGTTGATCAAATCTTTCTTGTATTATTTACAAATCACGACGCCGCCTGAAATGCCGCGTGGAAATTCACCAGGGACTGGGCAGGGGTCATCTCCCATGCTGCGTACACTTGGTGGAACAATTTTTTGACAAACTTCTTCTGCACCAGCGATGCCGACCAGATGTTCACCAGCAGGGCATTGGATGCCACCAGAGTTAGATAATGTGACGCCACTTGTGCCGCCGCCATCTGTGCCTAATATTGCAGGATTAAATATGCCGGCATTAAAATTGACGCCGTCACCAATAAGTGTTTCTTGATTACATGTTGGGTCAGACGCCGGACATAAACGGTTAAGATATACAGCATTAGCCTTTAAATCTCGGTTCGCGCCAACAATATTTAACTTCGCGGTTGGTGGATCATTGCGTCCATCACCATCGCCATCGACGTCATTGTAATAGACAACTTCATCTTCTGGTGCAGCACTGCTATTTTGTGCGCCAATTTTAACCGCAACTATGCTGGAGTTCACAGAGCTTCCAGAGGCAATATTATCACCAGAACGTAGCCATGTGCCCTCAATTAATAAATTACTGAATTCGACAAAATCGTCATAATAGGCTGCGCCTTCGACATCCGTACCTTGACGGCGGTCACGTGGAATGCCTGAGCTATCGACGACTGAAGCATCAAAATTGTTAGTATATTCTGAATCGAGGTCACAATTCTCTATATCTTGCCCCCAATTCACACCACTACAATCTGCGCGTAAAGTTCCCGCATTTGTATATGTTCCAACACCATTACGTCCATGGCTGATCAACACAAAATGAGCATCGCCAGCTGTGAAGTTATTTATTGCTGAATCGGCTACACCCGCACGGTTTTTGACGCGAATAACGCCCCAGCTGTCATCAAAAGTTGTTAAGTCTGTTGTGGTTAGGGATTCACTGATAACATAAGTTATGCGGTTGCCATATCCATCAATACTGCTTGTGTATGGTAGGCCAAGAACCGCAAATGGGACATCCCCTCGGAGCACAGTGTCTGTGCCTGGAACGCCGTCTTTGTCACCAAAACCATTGATGCGGCAAACTTTTGGATCGTTTAATACGCAAGCTGCAATCGCGGCTCCGGTTTCTTTGCCGTAGTCAGCATCGCCATAAGCCAAATTACGCGCGGCAGGTTTTGGGTATCGACCATGTATAAGAGCGAATCGCGATAGCGCGCGTTCGACGTCACCTAAGCTGCGCGATGTGTCATATTTGATGCTGTCATATTTATACTTCTTGTAAAATGGAAGCAGCGCAACGACAAATAACCCAAGGATAATCATCCCCATGGCAACCTCGAGTAGCGTCATGCCCGATTCGCTATTCGTGAACCTCATATTTTGTCTTATTTGCTTAACCATACCTAACAGCCTGTAATACCTACTATATGCCATTCTATTATAATGTGAAATTCTATACAAATAGTTACTATTTGAATAAAATTTTAGATAAATTGCGAATTCATATTGATTTTTTAAGCCTGATCGGCTTTATTCAGTGCACTTGCGCGGTAGTATAGCGCAAAAGCGGGTGTAGCTCAATGGTAGAGCCCTAGCCTTCCAAGCTAGTAGTGCCGGTTCGATCCCGGTCACCCGCTCCATTTTTTCCAAATATATTGTTTTACATCTGTGTCTTATCGACTAAAATCGCAGCGTTGAATATAACGGAGCGGTAAAAATGTATGATTTAATCCTAAAAAATGGCGAAGTATTAACACCATCAGGACGCATGGAATGCGATGTCGCGGTGCGCGATGGTAAAATCGCAGCGCTGGGGCAGTTTCAAGCATCAGATGCGGCTGAAATGATTGATTGTCGCGGTCTTCATGTTTTGCCGGGGGTAATTGATACGCAGGTCCATTTCCGCGAGCCAGGCGGTGAGCATAAGGAAACATTAGAAACAGGCACTAAGGCCGCGATTGCAGGCGGCGTTACCGCCATTTTTGAGATGCCGAACACCAACCCGCTGACCATTACGCCTGAAAGCTTGCAATGGAAGCTCGATAAAGCGGCGGAGACCGCTTATTGCGATTATGCTTTTTATTTGGGCGGTACGGCGGATTATGCCGATCAGCTTAATGAATGGGAAAATTTACCAGGGGTTTGCGGCATTAAAATTTTTATGGGCTCATCAACAGGCTCACTTTTAACATCTGAAGATGATGCGATTGAAGCTGTTTTGAAAAATGGCCGCCGTATTGTCGCGGTTCATGCCGAAGATGAGCAAATCATGGCGAAGAATAAGGCTGAAATGCTCGATGTGCTTGCGCCTGAAGATGTTACGGTCGCGCTGCATCCGAAATGGCGTAGTGCGGAATCTTCAGCTAATGCAGTGCGCCGTGTGGTGAATTTAGCCCGTAAAACAGGGCGCCGTGTCCATGTCTTGCATATTACATGCGCGGAAGAGATTGAAATTCTGCGCGCTAACAAAGACTTGGTAACCGTTGAAGTGCTACCGAACCATTTGTCGCTCTATGCGCCAGATTGCTATGAGCGTCTTGGTAGTAAAGCACAACAAAACCCACCAATTCGTGAGCAAAATCATCAACAAGCCTTGTGGCAAGCGATTGCTGATGGCACGATTGATATTATCGGTTCTGACCATGCGCCGCATACATTAGATGAAAAGGCGCAGCCTTACCCGAAAAGTCCATCAGGCACACCGGGCGTGCAAACCATGTTGCCCGTGATGCTGGATCACGTGAATAACGGGCGTTTAACCTTGGAACGTTTGGTTGATTTGCTTTGTCATGGGCCGCAGCGCGTGCATCAAATTGCAGGTAAGGGGCGTATCGCTGCAGGCTATGATGCTGATTTCACCATAGTTGATTTGCAAAAAATCCGTGAAGTCACAGATAAAGACCAGTATTCTAAGGCAGGCTGGTCGCCATTTGCAGGGCAGAAGCTCAAAGGCTGGCCGATATATACGATTATCCGCGGTAAAGCCGTTATGGCAGAAGATGAAATTCGTATTCAGCCGGGCTATGGGCAGGCGGTTAAATTCCGTGAAACGCTATAAGCGCCGTATAAATAGAGTCTTATTAATAAAACTTTTATAAATTTTATCTAAAATTTTAAATAGTGTGGTGTTTTTGCGTGATCCTTGTGCTAATATACAGGTTCAACGGGTGCATTCGTTGCTCGTAATAATAAAAATGGCCACGCCTGATCAGCGCTAGGACAAGGAGCCCTCGCACGTGAATACACAAAGTAAGTCTGGACGCAAATCATTGCTTTTCAAATCATATATTTGGAAGAGTAAAATTACATGGCGCCTTGCGGTCGCGACGTTCCTTACTTTGTTGGTGATGCAATTAGTGTTTATCGGCGCTTATTTCTTTAAGTTGGAAGTGCACTATAATCAGCAAATTCTTAAAATGGTCAAAAATGAAGTCATGACGAGTGCGGTCATGGACAACATGATCAAAGGCAGCATTAATCCGTTTGATATGAAAGATGGTGATGCCTTTAAACGTTTGGCGAATGTTAAAGGTTACCGTGCCTATGACATTACCTTTGAAAAGTTAGATGAATATGGTGATGTCAATGGTCTAAATATTGACCGTTTCACAACGCCAGAAGGTTATAAGCAAATTATTAGTGGTAAGGGTCATGTTGACGTGTTGATTACGGCGCAAGACTTGAATGACTTGCCATTCTTTTTGGCGTTCCGTTTAGATAACACCGAATGGCATCAAGGCCGCTTAGAAGAAACAACGCAAAATGCAGGTTTGCTGATTGGGTTGTCTTTAGGCTCGACGCTTGTCATTTTATTGTTTATAGGCAGCTGGCTTTTGGTTCCAACGCTATTCTTGAGTGAAACTTTGCGTAAAGCGTCACTTAGCCCAGAAAAGCCAGATATCGAAGATTATCCTTTTAAGGCAGATGATGAAATTGGCACAGCTGTGGTTACGGTGCAAAGCTTGATCCGTCAAAATGCTGACAATATTAACCGTATTAAATCTGCGGCGCAGGACCAAATTCATAAGCTTGCTTATTATGATACGTTAACAGGCCTACCAAACCGTATTTTGTTTTTGCAGAAATTGGCGGAATTAGCACGCAATGCAATTAACGAAGATGGCCAAATTAAGCGCTGGGCCGTTTTGACGGTTGACCTTGACCATTTCAAAGATGTGAATGACACAATGGGCCATAACATCGGCGACGCGATTTTGCGTGGCGTTGGTAAGCGTTTGGCGTCTGCCTTGCCAGATACTGCAATTGTTGCGCGTACGGGCGAGGATGAATATGCGATTACAGTGCCAATGGTGACAAGCATCACCAATGCAAAAGAAATTGGTGAGCGCATTCAAAATGTTATCCGTAACGAACCGTTTAAAGTGTTTAACGAGAACTTTCAAATTCGTTGTTCGATTGGTGTGGCGACATATCCTGATGATGCTTCTGACCCTGAACAAGTTTTGAAAAACGCCGATATCGCGCTGAACCGCGCGAAAGAAGACGGCCGTGATACAATCCGCGAATATGTCGAAGATTTCGACCGTGCTGTACAGCTGCGTTTCCAAATGCTGCGTGATTTGCGTGACGCATTGGAAGAAGAACAACTAACGCTCCACTTCCAGCCACAGCTTGATTTGCGCACAGGTGCGGTAATCGGCGCAGAGGCTTTGCTTCGTTGGTGGCGTCCAGATGATAGCGAAAATGGCGGCACATATATTTCACCGGGCCTATTTGTCCCGATTGCGGAACAGTCAGGTTTGATCGTGCCGATTGGTGAATTTGTATTGCGTAATGCCTGCCGTACAGCGAAAACTTGGCATGACAAAGGCCATAACGTCCGCGTTGCCGTGAACGTATCTGGTGCACAGTTCCACCAAAGTAACGTTGTCGCGCTCACCAAAGAAGTCTTAGAAGAAACAGGTATTGATCCGAAAAACCTTGAGCTTGAGGTCACGGAATCGGTATTCATGGATGATGTTGAATTTACAATTGAAACATTGATGAAGCTAAACCAAATCGGTGTCGAACTTGCGATTGATGACTTTGGTACGGGCTACTCGTCACTATCCTATTTGCGTCAATTCCCGATTGACCGTTTGAAAATTGACCAAAGCTTTATTCGTAATGCCCTTCAAGATGAAGATGATGCGGCGATTACCAAAACAATCATTAGCCTTGGTCACTCTCTAAACTTGAAAGTAATTGCGGAAGGCGTGGAGGAACTTGAGCATGAAGAGTTCTTGCTACGTGAGAATTGTGATGAAGTGCAGGGCTATCGTTACTGCCGCCCAGTACCTGCGGATCAATTCATGGAATTCCTCGAAGCTTATAACGGCAATCTAGATTATTTCAAAAAACAGGCTTAATCCGGTTTATTTTTCGGTGCGATTGCAGCTTTGATTTTCGGGTCAGAGCCTGCAATACATAGCCCACCCAAAGCCCATAAACCAGAAATTACACCTAACGCTAAATCTTCTTTTTGAACAGCGGCGCTCATGAGTAGTGCCGTGCTGCTGATGGTTAATGAGCCGCTTAAAATCAGCGGGTGTTCTTTAATGAATGAACTAACCTTATTAAACGCATTGCTCATAAGGCCTTTGGCCTTAGTGGCGCTGTCGCTTAACTGTTGAACGGCAGCGGAATCGCGCGTCATCATATAGCCCGCCGCCATGGTTGGCAGGGCAGATAAGCCTTGCTCTAATGCACCGGCTTGGCCATAACCCGCTGCGCCTAATACAGCGGCGGCAGTAATCGTCGCATAGCCTGCAAGTTTCATATAAATGGGGTTCGCCCCTTTCCAGAGTGCGGCTGCTGCAGCAATGAATAAAGCACCAGAAAGGGTTTCAAGATTATAATTAAAACCATCTTTACCAAAAAGGACAAGGTCGCCCGCTAAAAATGCGGCGGAAGATACGCGTTCAATATTTTTATTGAGGCTACTGCGAATAGGGGCAGCAGCGCGGTTAAAAGCTTCAGTCAGTTTACGCATTCATTATCCTTATACGCGGAGTCAGATGGGCTATACTATATTATTTACATAACCGAGGCAAGTCTTATATTTAGGCAGCCTGAAGTGCGTGTTTGCGGCGCTGAAGAAGCAGGAATATAGGAAAAACTAAATTCACGATCATAATTGTAGCGGGATAGATCATCGTTGTTAGTGAGTAATTGCCAAGCGCTAATATCGCAGCGAAAAAACTGACTGCAGAAAAGAAATACGCGGTCGCATTTTCTTGATGCGGTTTTGTAATCGACTTGCGAATGGTCGGATAAAAACCTGATAGATCAATGGCGAGGACAATCAACACAGCAAAAAGCGGCTGTGCAGTCACAAGCCAGACAGGAATAGCCAGTAGAGCAATCGCGAGGCTTATATAATCGCTGCGGGTAATGTCTTTTTCGCCATTCTTTAAGGCCATGAAACATACGAATAAGCAGATCAAGCTTGAAAAGCCCGTATGATAGGCGCCAAGATGCGCGCCATCACTAAGCTGCGCAGCAAAGGCAATCACCATGCTAATGCTCCATATCAGCCATGAAAATAAATGGGGGCGCGTAATGCCTGCTAAAATACTGCGTAAATAAGGAATAAACGCGGCAAAACTAAGCAATAGCGCGAGAGACGCAAATATGGCCTTATCATTGGCCAAAAATGAAGCGAGCATGGTGAACCTGCAGATAATATAAATTTAGCAAAAGCGCATATAGCTAGATCTAGGCCTGAATGCTTAGAATGTCAACTGATAGACGAGCGATGCCTTATAGCCATTGTCACGTACGCGCCCAAGGTCAAGCTCTTGGTCTGCAATGATGTCGAGGCTCTCTACGGTCTCATAAGCGCCCTGTGCGCAGAGTTGACCTTTCTTTGCACCAAAGTTCCAGCAGCCGCGGGCGCCGACTTCAGCGGTCGCAAAGGCGCCGTCTACGGCCTCCGTCGATGCGCCGAGTGCGACATAGGCGGTGACGTTACGGTGAACATCATAACTTAGGCGGTTATAAAATAAGGCATGCCCATTTTGTAAATTTTCAATGTCGAGATAATTTTCAAAATAATCGGCGGAAAGCACATTTTGATAGGCCCATTTATCACTAATTTGCCAATCGGTAATGCTGTAAAGGCTATAACGTGTTTCATCAACGCTATCTAGCGCGCCGCTCGATATTTTATTCCAGACCGCGCCAACGCGCCAATCCAAGGCATCGCCGTCATAGGCAAGTTCAAATGTGCTGTGTAGCGACGGTGTGTTCGAGCGTGTTTGATAATCTTTATGTAGCGCCTGAATATGTTCAACGGTGTCGCGATAAGCAGGGTAGTATTTATCTGGATTTTGCATGATTTCAGCATTCAGCTTACCGCGCAAATCGGTAATAACTTCGGCAATTTTTTGATTAATTTGCTTGGTAGAAATTGTATTAATCCCATTAGCTTTATCTTTAAGCTTATCTAAGGCGGTTTGTAAATCTGTGCCTAATTCAGCGGCAATCTCCCCAGCTTTTTCTGGTGAGAGATATTGGCTAAGGGCTTCAGTTATATTCGCCGTTAAATCGCTAGGGATAGTTAGGTCATTGACGGGATCGACAATTTTACTGCGTGCGTCGTTATATTGTTCGGCAAGTTTCTTGCTGTCGATAGAATGGCGCAGCTTATCCCAACCATGGTTATGTTCCATATAAATCCATGTGGCTAATACGGCAAAATTTTGGCCGCGTTTTGATATTTCTGGCAGGTCTAAATCGACATCAATGTCAATATCAGGGCGCTGACCGTTCATCAAGGCGCTGAGGCTTGTGTTGGATGTATTGATATTCACATGGTCACGAATATCACCCATGTTCTTCAGGGCATCGATGGTTTCCGTCGGGTAAAAATCATTGGCATGGGCAAGGTTCAAAATATTTTCACGGCTACGAATATTTGGGCTAAGTTCGTGTCCCATATACATATAGCGTGACTGGCTTGCTGTTACATTCATGGCGGCAGACCAGCGGTTGGATAGGGCATGGGTATAACCAAGGCGAATACCAATTTGATCATAAATAGTTTGTTTCGCTAGGCTGTTATCAAGTGTGATCGGCGCAAAGCTGCGGTTGAAACCGTCATTGAAATGCATGGTCACAGGATGTTCGACATCAAATAACCCAATATCTAGTGAGAGGTTGTGTTTCTCAAAGCCTGCGGTGAGTTCGGTTACATTGTTGTTTTCTGCGGCAAAGCTGAATGTCCATATGTCACGCTTAGCGCCGAATTCTAAATTTAAGAAAGGGGAATCGCAATTTTGACGATGTGGGCCGTAAGCAACACATTCTTGTTCGGTCGAGATTAATAATGTCGTATGGTCTTTGGATGGCTGTTCATTATCCGCTGCGGCCGCCGCAGAAAAGATCTGTGACATGGCGATTGTGCTAAATGCTATGGTTTTTATTGTTTTTTGCATAGCGTGTCTCCCTAAATCAATTGACATAATCTATATATGTTGGACTGTGATGTC
Organism: Alphaproteobacteria bacterium; assembly: GCA_030147745.1. GTDB lineage: Bacteria > Pseudomonadota > Alphaproteobacteria > Micavibrionales > Micavibrionaceae > UBA2705. Next base: position 1,184 of record JASBUS010000030.1, on the reverse strand, counting down.
AATGCCAATCTATGTTGCATAATAGCAAAAACGCCCGACAATATATGCGGGCGTTTTCAAAAATTTCAAAATAAAGCTGATTAAGCCGCTTTGATTGACGCGATGTCAATCTTAAGGCCTGGGCTCATTGTTGTAGAAAGTACGATTTTCTCAAGGAATGTGCCTTTAGCGCCTGTTGGCTTAGCTTTTTGAATTGCATCAACATATGAACGGACGTTTTCAAGCAACTTGTCTTCAGAGAAGCTAAGTTTGCCTAGGCCGTTATGTACGATACCTGCTTTTTCAGCGCGGAATTCAACAGCGCCGCCTTTTGCAGATTCAACAGCTTTTTTCACGTCAGGTGTTACTGTACCCAATTTAGGGTTTGGCATCAAACCACGTGGACCAAGAACTTTACCCAAACGACCAACAAGTGGCATCATGTCTGGTGTAGCAATACAACGGTCAAAGTCCATGTTACCTTTTTGAATGCTTTCCAATAGGTCTTCTGCACCAACGATATCTGCGCCAGCAGCTTTTGCTTCTTCGGCTTTGTCGTCACGTGCGAAAACTGCTACGCGGACTGTTTTACCAGTACCGTTTGGAAGTTCAGTCACACCACGCAAAACTTGGTCAGCGTGACGTGGGTCAAGACATGTGTTAATTGCAATATCAAGCGTCTGGTCGAATTTACGATCAGCAGCCATACCTTTAAGGATTGAAACAGCTTCTTCAAGACCGTAAAATTTTTCACGATCAACATTTGCCAAAGCTGCGCTCATTTTCTTTGCTTTTTTCGCCATAGGATTAACCCTCCACAACTTCTACGCCCATAGAGCGTGCTGAACCTTCGATAATGCGCATTGCTGCTTCAATATCGTTTGCGTTAAGGTCAACCATTTTAGTCTCAGCAATTTCTTTAACTTGAGATTCTTTGATTGTACCAACAACTTCTTTAGAAGGATTATCCGCACCTTTTTTCAGCTTAGCTGCTTTTTTGATGAAGAAGCTTGCTGGAGGTGTTTTTGTTACGAAAGTGAATGAACGATCTTCATAAACTGTAATAACAACTGGAATTGGTGTGCCTTTTTCAAAGCTTTCTGTTTTCGCGTTGAACGCTTTACAGAATTCCATGATGTTGACGCCATGTTGACCTAGCGCCGGGCCAACTGGTGGAGACGGGTTCGCCGCACCAGCTTGGATGG
>JASBUS010000015.1 GCA_030147745.1 Alphaproteobacteria bacterium | reverse complement strand
GAAAATGACATTCCAGCCTTGGCACGACTACATTGCCAAGGCTGGAAAGATTCATATATAGACCTTGTCCCGCAAGATTATCTTGATGGTTTAACGACAGACGAATTCGTCGAAAAATGGCAAAAATGGATGCCTGATGATATTTCGACCACATTAATCGCCGAAGATGAAAACGGAAATCCTGCGGGTTTTTCAATGTTCGGCCCATTAAAAACGCCTGTGCCGGGGCAATCCCCCATCCGCCCGATGTATTCAGCGGAGCTTTACGCCATTTATTTGGGTAAAGACCATTGGGGCACAGGATTAGCGCAAATGTTTTTCAAAGAAACTGCCGCCGCGTTAAAAGAACAAAAACATTGTTCCATGGCCTTATGGGTGGTCGGTGGCAACGCCCGCGCCTGTAAATTCTATGATAAAATGGGCGGACAGCGCATTGGCAAAAAAGTCGTTGAAATTGGCGGCCGCAAAGTCAAAGAAGCCTGCTTCGGTTGGCGCGACACATCTAATCTGCTAAAATAACGCAGATCCATACTCATCACAGGGGGATATGATGGGCTTAAAGCATAAATTAAAGAAATGGACTAAGGCGGAGCTGTTAGATAGCACGCAGGCCGAAGCCATCCTAAAATATGAACGCCAAGGCATTGGGACAAAATATTTCCGCGGCCTAGTGGGCTTAGCTTTACTCATCATCTTTGGCGGCCTTGCGATGGTTATTGCCTCGAACTGGGCGGAAATCCCCGGCAGCGTTAAATTAACTGTCCATTTCCTTCTCAACGCCGCAGTCGCCTACGCCATATGGCAAGGGAAGCTACGTGACAATTATTGGCTGCGCGAAGGGGCAAGCTTTATTTTTGCCGCGTTGAACCTAACGCTTATCGTGCTGATTGGGCAAGTCTTCCAGCTTAATGGCACGGTCGAATCCGCATCGCTGCTCTGGCTGCTGATCTCTTCGCCATTCCTCTTTATTTTTGGCGAATCCCGCATGATCGCAATCCTCTGGCTCGTCGGATTTTTAACAACAACGGCGCTGAATCTAGAAGACCTTATCGCAGGTTTAGATATATCGATGGCCGAGAAAAACAGCCTCTTCTTATGCTTGAGCAGCCTTGTCCCGAGCCTCTTGCTGTTGAGCGCCATGTCCCCACACTTCAAAGCTTTACGCCCTGAATGGCAACATAGCTATCTGGTTACAGGGACAAGCTTATTTATTATCGGCGGCCTATTTGCCTCTTTCGCATGGTATGGTGATAGCGACAACCTACGTAGAGAATTCGCCGAATATTACTTACTGCCAACTGTATTATTCGCAGGTTGGGCGGCGCTGCTCTATGGTCTTGGGCGGTTTATAACATCATCGACCTATAAAACCCTTTGCCGCTTTGCCGCTTTTGCGTGCATATCGGGTTTGATTGCCGTATTACCATTCCGCCCTGAAATCGACACCTTTGCAACGGTTCATTTTGTGCTCTTCGCGGCGCTTATTGGTTATTTCGCTATTCCGCTTAGCTTGCACGGCTTAGTGACCATATCAATCTTACTCGTCACCTTGCGCCTCTTCGCATTCTACATCGAACTGACAGGCCCAATGTTCGCGATGGGCATCGGTATGATTGTCACAGGGATTATCTTGCTCGTCGCCTTACGCTTCGCCCTGAAAATCGATAAGAAAATTAAGCAAAAACTTTTTGGTGGGGAGGCTTAATCATGACCGCTGCAAAACAAATGCAAATCATCCGCCTCTTCTGCTTGATCTTACCCATCATCATATTGGGCTATATCACGCTTTCCACGCAGCATAAACAGACGAGCGGCAAGCTCTGGCATGTTGAAATCACTGGCTATGATCCGCGTGATTTATTACATGGGCGCTATATTCGTTACCAATTAAACTGGTCAAAATATGGCAAAACGCCGCAAGCAAAAGAGGCCCTTTGTCTTATTTCTGGCGCGACAGATACAACCACACCAATAATAAGTACCGACCAACAAAACTGTACGTCTATCATCAAGCCTGGCAAAAATCCTGAGAATTGGAATTACCGTGGCCGCCGTTATCAAATCCCTGAGAAATATGCGGATGCTTTGGATGATGCTTTTGCCGATTCGAAGAATAAATTTTCCGTCGACCTGCATGTTCATAACGGCCATATATATATTGGTGATTTATATATGAACGGCAGCAAGGTCAAAGAAAACTATAGCAATATTCAATCACGCTATAATGACCAGAACAGCAGCAAATTTGAAGCGCAAGAATTCACAGCTGCGCTCAAAAATTTACGCCCTTATGTGGTTACAGACACACAAGTCTGCGTCAGCTATGAAATTGATTGGGCAAGACACGGCCTTATATATGATTTAACCACAACCACGCCCGATTTATGCCTAACTCGCCAAGCGAATGGTCATATGCAGGCAATGCCCGTCAGTGATGACACCCAAAGCTGCAGCGCGCGCCTTAATGCAGGCAGCTGGCAAAGCACATGGAATTATCCATTTGAGACCTTCTGCCGTAATAATCGTCATGGTCAATTTTTGTTAGATCAATATAAACAAGATCCAACCGCCTTCACTGCGCAAATCAGCACGAATGCGAACGAGACTCTCTACGTCAAAGATCTGATGATTCACGGCGTAAAATTTAATGATGCCTTTAACACAGAAATCAAGAAACAATAAGTTTAGTGATAAAACAACGCGTTATAATATTTAGCTTGCGCGATGCAAAAAAAACGCGTTAATCTAGTCCTATGATTGAAATGACGTTTATGACATCGTTATTAGCCTCCCTAATCGCAGCAGCAGCAGCTAACGCGGGTGCAGGCGCATGTGCGGCGGCATCGCGCCGCTAACATATTCTCCCTCACAACACATCGATAATTTTATTTTCAATAACATCAAAAGCTGTTAAGCTTTGAGACAATAAAAGCCTTTATTTAACGCCATTGGCCTTGCAAAATATATATATAGATAAACCAATGCGTCAAATAAGGGTCTTGAGGAGTAGTCATGGAATTCCTAGATTTAGACCAGCAAATGGACATTAAAAAGAATAGATTAAATTACCGCCCGATTTTCAGCACCTTATCCCAAAACCCAGGGGCAGAAATCATTCGTTATGGCCGCCGTAAAGAAGGCGCAATTACCCTTGCCCAAGGGCAAGGCAGCGCCGCAACACCAGATTTTATTTGTAATGCCGCCCATCAAGCGATGTTAGACGGTAAAACATTCTACGATTCCCCAAACGGTACACCTGCGCTGCGTCAGGAAATTTCTGATTATTACAAACGCATCTTTAATATTGATATTCCGTCTAACCGCATCTTTGTCACCACATCAGGCACAAATGCGATGGATTATGCCCTAACTGCCCTGCTTGACCCAGGTGATGACGTGATTGCTATTACGCCCATCTGGAAAAACCTGTTAAGCGCCGTTGAAGTTGCCGAAGCCAACGCAATCGAAGTGCCGTTAAGTGAACAAGATGGCCGCTGGAGCTTAGACCTCGACCGCGTTTTTGATGCCGTGACCGATAAAACCCGCGCCATTTTAATTGTTAGCCCATCCAACCCTACAGGCTGGGTGATTAGCGAAGACGAGATTAAAGCGATCCTAGAATTTTCACGCAAGACGGGCATTTGGATTATTGCAGATGAAGTTTATAACCGCCTGACCTTGTTTGAAGATCATGCACCAAGCTTCCTAGAATATGCGCATGAGCGTGAATTACTGCTGACCGTCAACAGTTTCTCTAAATCCTATGCGATGACGGGATGGCGTTTAGGCTGGCTTGTCGGCCCACCATGTGCCGAAGAGATCATTTGTGACATTGCCCTCTATAACACAATGGGCGCGCCGACACCGCTGCAATATGGCGGCATCGCGGCACTCCGTTACGGTGAAGACTTCATCAAGCAGCAGAAGATGGACTGGATTAAAAACCGCGACATTCTCAATGAACGCTTTAAGAACCATAACCGCATTCAGATGACCCCACCTGATGCGACCTTCTATAGCTTCTTCCGCGTGGATGGTGAAGATAAATGCATTACGCTCTGCCGTGACCTTGTCGATAAGGTCGGCCTTGTCCTTGCCCCAGGTATCGGATTTGGTAAAGCCTGCGCAGGTTATGTACGTCTCTGCTACGCCGTGGATAAGCCAAAGCTCAACGAAGCGCTTGACCGATTGGAACGTGCTGTGCAATAAAATCCTCCTAGAGTTTTATAGGAGCGAGCAATGAGTGCAGGCAGAGGGTATTTCGGCATTGGCGTCGAAGGCATCACCAAAGAATATAATTTAGGTAATTTGGCGCGCTCTGCGCATGCCTTTGGTGCGAATTTCTTCTTCACCATTGCCCCGCATGTCAGCATTAAACGTGTACGTGCGACAGATACATCTGGTGCATTTGATTCCGTACCATATAACCATTATAACAACTTGGATGAATTCCAAATGCCGCATGGCTGTCAGTTAGTGGGGGTTGAGTTGGTTGAAAACTCAATTGAACTGCCAAGCTTCCGCCACCCGACACGTGCGGCGTACATCCTTGGCCCTGAAATGGGCAATTTATCTGAAGAAACCATGGCACGCTGCGACCATATCATCAAAATCCCAATGCATTTCTGCATCAATGTTGGTGTTGCAGGCGCTTTGGTCATGTATGACCGCCTCATATCCAGCGGCCGCCACGCCCCACGCCCCGTACGTGCCGGCGGCCCAACCGAACAACTCGTCAATCACGGCGCAGGCCTACGCATTAAATTACGTACAGCGCAAGACGAATAACAAAAAGGCCATACAAAATATGCATGGCCTCTAATTCACACTTCACTTAATGCTCATTGAACGCTAAGAACCGGATAGCTCTTTTTAGGGTTTTCATACCCCATTTTAAGCAGATATGATTCTGCATGAGACTTTAGTTGATCTGCATTTTCATTTAACCATTCTTTTGCAGCATCTTCATTGCTCAGCGTTGCAAGTTTTATTTCATTTCTTGAAACTAAACATGTTGTGCCGCGGCTTTGACGGGTGTGACGCACAAAAACATCCCATGCATTCTCATCGTTATTGAATTTAGCGACATGTTTAATGCTTGCAAAAACACCAGAATCTTTACTCAGGTCTATAACCGCACCAGATATGGTTTTAGGAAAAGCACGTTGCCACGCATCTTGTAACTTATTCTTGATTTGGTCGATATATTTCATGTCATCTTACCTTGACTCGTTTTGTATTCGTATAAAAATATAAAAGACTTCTACACAAGATTGGTGATTATGTCAATAAAATTGTGTTTCAACGAACGCTCATACACACCACCAAACAAACAAAGTTAGGAAATTGAAAAGTATAAAAGTATTTAACAAAAGCATTTTCTTTAGTACTAGGCACGCAGAAAGCCGCCTAGCAGCGCTAGGTGAACAACGAATAACGACGTGATAAAGAAAATGGGCCTGTTCTGTTGCAAGGCCGGCCCGACGCCCCACCTAATAGGTTTCAATTACCAGGATTTTATGTGTAGCACGCTACGGATGCTCAATTAAGCAGCCATCGCTTCGCTAAAGACAGTGTTGTCGTTAGCTGCTACGAAACGAGTATTATCGTTTGCATTTGTAATTTATGGCCCTAATAACGGAGGTACCATACCGAACGCAAGCTATTACCTTTATTACGCATGTCAATCCTATTTCGGCCCCATCACTTGATGTCTAACCATCGCAAATGCTATATCAAACAGCAAATGGTGGAGCCGCCGGGTACCGCCCCCGGGTCCATAACGTTTATTCCGTAACGCCTTTAGCGTCATAGTCAGTCAAGCTGACAATATAATAATAGCGCAACGCCCCTCATAATTCCAGTGTTTTCGGGTATTTTCGCGTAGATTTTAAGTAAAATATTTGCTATAATAAGCGTTATGATAATGATTCATAATGGAAAAATCGGGTATAAGCGCGACGAATTTCGCAAAATCTTCCAAATCTACTCGAGTTTTGTTTATCAAGGCCTGTTCAAGGACTTCTCTTTCGCTGAAATTGATGGACGCTATTTTATCTCCTTCCGAGAGGAAGCGGGTAAAACGCCGCTGATCACCGTTGAAAAACAAAAAATCGGGCCTGACCGCTCTTTATTTGTGGCGACAACGCCATCCAGCAATGGCCAGCCGCAAGAAATCGTCCGCTCAGAGAAAATTGATGTCTTTGTCACACAGCTGCGTGAGAAGATTGAGAAGATCCAGGCGAGCCGTAAAGATGGCAAAGTCATTAATTTGCGATAATTTTATTGACATATTCATTAGACTGCGCTAATTAGATGGTCCCAGTTACAAGAAAACAAATTAGTAATTGGAGCCCCCATATGCAACTACACGAAATCTTCTCTGAAATCTCTGGCAAACTCGTTAACGCAGTTGTTGACCAAAATCTTCCAGCATACGCATTCGTACGCAGCGAGCGCCTAAACAGCCTGACAAACGAATTCATCACTATGGTGAAAGACACTGGCATGGACGTCACACCTGAGCAATCAGCGGGCTTCCCTAGCCTACGTACAGCGCTTGTACAGCTAAATGATGCGACAAATCTTTGGAAAGATGATGCACAGACAGTGTATTACATGCAAAAAGCCGCGAAAGAACTCGGCGCGTTTTTGAAATAAGCTTTATTCCGCGCGCAATATTTGACCAGATTCACGAATCTCAAAGCGTTGCGCGCGGTCTTCATAACGGTTAAACAACGCGGCATCTGTACCAGACAGCCAAACCTGACCGCCCAAATCCGCCAAACGCGCATAAAGCGCAGCGCGGCGATCATCATCCAAATGTGCGGCAATTTCATCAAGCAGCAATAGCGGCGGCGCGCCACGCTCGGCATTAATCAAACGCGCATGAGCCAGCACCAAACCAATTAGCAAGGCCTTTTGCTCACCGGTTGAACATTGATCCGCCGGCATTTCTTTTTCGGCCATCGTCACCAATAAATCACTGCGGTGCACCCCCACCGCTGCGCCGCCCGTGATCGCATCCGCTGGGCGGCTGGCTTGTAATGCCAACTTGAACCAATTTTCGACCTCTAACGCCGAAGACTTGGCGATTCGCTGTTCAACATCGCCCGCGACCTGTAAACGTGCGAGCGGGAAATAGGCGCGATCTAAACTTTGCGCCCTGACGCAGGCCTCCTGTAAACGCACGCAGAAATCAACGCGCGCCGCGGCAATCGCCACAGCCGATTCGGCCATTTGTTTTTCAAGGGCGCTCAGCCAGTTTTCATCAGGCTTTGACGAATCCTTTAACAAGCGGCTCCGCTGACGTAATGTTTTCTCATAACGCGTTAGCCGCCCTGTATGCGCGGGGTCAAAAGCATAAATAAAACGGTCAAGAAAGCGACGGCGATGTGAAGAGCTATCCAAAAAGAGACGATCCATTTGCGGGGTAAGCCAGACACAGGCCACATAATCAGATAATGCGTTTTGACTGCGCTGCATTTCACCATTAATGCGCACCTGACGTTTACTTAAATTTTCAGCTGTGGTGCCCGTACCAATTTTGGTCATGGCTGTGCCGTCATGGAATTCAGCGCTCACGCCCCAAGGGCGCTCCGCCTTTGCTCTGTTAACAAAATCCTCAACCGATGCACCGCGCAGGCCGCGCCCCGGACTAAGCAAGGACACCGCTTCCAAAATATTGGTCTTACCAACGCCATTCGCGCCGATAAATATAACAGCGCCCGACTCTAATCCATCAAGTCGGGCGGCGTCATAATTTCGGAAATTTGTTAGCGTTAAACGGTCGATATAAACCACTAACTGATCCTTATGCTCCTATAGCGGCTGATTACACACGCAACGGCATCAAAACATAAAGCGCTGAAGAATCGCTTGTGTCTTGAATGATTGTTGGTGATGCAGGGTCTGCCATTTCCATACGGCAGCCATCGCCACTTACTTGTGATGTGATATCAAGCAAGTATTTCGCGTTAAAGCCAATTTCAATATTTGGCGCTTCGCTGTTTACTTCGATGTCTTCCATCGCAGAACCTGATTCAGCCGAATTTGCAGACAATGTCATTGTTTTGCCATTCAACTGAATTTTCACAGCGCGTGATTTACCATCAGAGATCGTTGATACACGGTCAATCGCTTGTGTGAAGACTTTCGGGTCAACTTCGATCATCTTGTCGTTACCCACTGGGATAACGCGGTTATAATCAGGGAATGTGCCGTCGATCAATTTTGATGTCAACACAATGTGATCAAACGCAAAACGGATTTTGTTTTCAGACAAGCTGATTGAAATTTGATCTGCAGCTTCTTCAAGCAAACGGCGAATTTCGTTTACAGCTTTACGCGGAACAATCACGCCTGGCATATCTTTTGCGCCTTCAGGAATTGGCATTTCAAAACGTGCCAAACGGTGACCATCTGTCGCGACAGCGCGCAGCACTGGAATGCCATCCGCATCAGCGGCATGTACATAAATACCGTTCAAATAGTAACGTGTTTCTTCTGTCGACATCGCGAATTTTGTACGGTCGATCAACGCACGTAATTCAGCTGCAGGGATAGAGAATGTTGTCGGCAAATCGCCAAGGCCCAATTCAGGGAAGTCGCTGATTGGCAAACACGCCAAACGGAAGTTTGAACGACCGCCACGCACTTGCATAGAGTGACCATCTTCACTTACTTCTAATTCAATCTTCGCACCGTCAGGCATTTTACGAACG
>JASBUS010000007.1 GCA_030147745.1 Alphaproteobacteria bacterium | reverse complement strand
TCACGAAGATAGTAAAGTTTCGCACGACGCACAGAACCGCGACGTACCAATTCAATTTTTTCCAAACGTGGGCTGTGTAGTGGGAACACACGCTCAACGCCTTCACCTAGAGAAATCTTACGAACTGTGAAGCTCGCATTAACGCCTGTACCTTTACGTGCAATACAAACGCCTTCAAAAACCTGTACACGCTCACGAGAGCCTTCACGAATTTTAACGTGAACTTTAAGTGTATCACCTGGGCCAAACTGAGGGATTTCTTTACCATCAAGAAGTTTAGCTTGCTCTTTCGCATTAATGCGATCAACGATATTTGTCATTTGTTTATCCTTTCCATGACTCTTATCAAAGCCCGAAATAACGCCTTATTTCACACCTAATTATAGTGGCGTTATGCGGCTCGTTTATATTTTTTCGAGTTTTTAACAGCGCATTGATACAGAAATAAAACCACTAATGCAAGCAGAAACTTGCGTCTTTGCTCATTTTTCGTCGCTTGCGCGATCATTTTTCCATGAAGCAATATTTTCGCTGAGGGCGAGATTTTCATGGCTGTGTATTTTTACGCTGCCTTTGGGCAATTCTTTATATATATAACCCCAAACCCAGTCTTGGTTATCGAGCTGAATTCTACAGCGTGTATATTCAAGCCCTTCATCTTCAAAATCATCTAATCTTTTAAGGTGATCTTCATCAACGTTATAAACTTCACCGCTAATTTTATATGTGCCGTCTTCATTTATACCGGGGTATGAATAATCGAATGCATCACCGTCGACTGTAAATAAGGTATATTTCGCATCAAATGTATGTGCATCACCAATATAGGTTGCGCCATCCATCATATAGCTGTTACGGCAATTTGTTTTTAATGTGCCGTAAACGAAGACTTTATGTGTTTGATCTTGTGATGATTTGCTAGCCATTCAGAATTTTTATTACTTTATCAATTTCCAATGGCTTGGTCATAAAGGTATCCATGCCGGCATTCAAGCATTTTTCTTCATCCTCTTTAAACGCATGCGCGGTGAGGGCGATGATTTTAGGCTGATTTATATCATCCATAGCACGAATACGGCGCGTCGCTTCATACCCATCCATTTCAGGCATATTGCAATCCATAAAGACATAGTCATAGCGCTCTTGCTTAATTTTTTGTAGTGCCAATACACCGTTAGAGGCTATATCGACACGGCAGCCCAGCTGTTCTAGGATATTTGATATGATGAATTGATTGGTCAATACATCCTCGACCAACAAAACGGTAGCATCGACTTTGTGTTTTGATAAATCTGTTTGGTCATAGACGGAACGATTAATATCAGCCTCATCACCTTGCTCATAAGGGATGGTAATGATGAATTTTGTACCAAGCCCAACTTGGCTTTTTACATCAATAGAGCCGTTCATACGTTCAACCAAATGCTTGGTGATCGCAAGACCGAGTCCTGTACCAGTTTGGTTGGTTTTCTTACGATGTTCCAATATTTGTTGATAGGCGACGAAGATTTTATCCATTTGGTCTTCAGATATACCTGCGCCGTTATCCGCGACTTCTATCTGAATAGATTGCGGTGGGATATGACGCAGTGACAAATTCACAAAACCGCCTGAGTCCGTGAACTTAATTGCGTTGCCAATCAAATTGGTCATGATTTGTTTGATACGCGTTTCATCTAACTTGATATAGGTAGGAATTCTTTCATCATAGCTCATGTTTAAATCAACATGTTTCTCTTCAGCAATCATATTCATTAGATCGATTTGTTGCTGGCTCGCTTGTTTTAAATCAAACGAGGTAACATGCAGCGGTAAACTGTTATTTTCGATTTTCGCGAAATCAAGCAATTCATCGATAATTTCCAGCAGCATGCGGCCAGAGGATAAAATCGTATCAATGTAACGGTTTTGCTTATGTGTTGGTTCGCTATTTTTTAATAAGGTTGCTGCGCCAATAATCCCATTCATCGGTGTACGAATCTCATGGCTCATGCTCGCAAAGAAAGCTGATTTTGATTTGTCTGCATCTCTAATCTGATTATGACTTATGCGTAATTCCAATAGATTTACGACCAAATTTGCAAGAGTCGTCATAATATAAATCTGTTCGTCCGTGAGGTCGTCGCGTGGTTTTGTATCAATTGCGCATAAAGTACCCAAGGCATAGCCATTTTTGGCGATTAAAGGTATGCCATAATAGAAGCGAATATTGAGTTTTCCTGTAACGACTGGGTTGTTACGAAAACGCTCATCTTTCGTTGCATCTTTTACGTGCAAGTGTTCCTTTGACGCCACAGCATGGGCGCAAAATGAAACATTACGAGGTGTTTCACTTTCATCAATACCAATACAGGATTTAAACCATTGGCGGTCTTGATCGACAAAAGAAACCAAGGCAATTGGAACGTTTAAAAGTTTAGATACGGATTCGGTGATTTGATCAAAGCTGTTTTCGCCCTCGGTATCCAAAATACCAAGGCTGTGCAGATAATCTATACGCTCAGATTCGTCTTCTGCAAGCGCGGGGATTGTCCATCCATCTTTAATAGTAATGTATTCAAGCATGATCTAAATAAGCAGTATCTAAAAAAATAAAATATCCAGTAATAGACTAGCCCGAAAACGTTAAGATTACCTTTCTTTTTTGTACCTTTCCCACATATCTGGACGGCGCTGCTTGGTTAGGGCTTCGGCTTGCTCTCTACGCCATAACTCGACATTGGCGTGATGACCTGAACGAAGGACATCAGGAACGATATGGGTTTGATTGTAACAATCAGTCCATTCAGCAGGGCGTGTATAATGTGGATATTCGAGTAAACCATCGCTATGGCTCTCTTCGCCGGCGGTTTCATCATTGCCCATAACGCCCGGAAGAAGACGTATGCATGCATCCATTAAAATCTGTGCGGCAGGCTCGCCGCCAGACAGAACGTAATCACCAATGCTCATCTCTTCAAAGCCATGCGCATCCAAAAAGCGTTGGTCAATGCCTTCATAACGGCCACAAAGCAAGGTGAGGGGCTCTTCTTGCGCGGCAAGGCTTGCGGCAATTTGTTGGTTCAAGACTTGCCCACGTGGGCTAAGGTAAATTTTCCGTCCTGGGTTTTCGATGCTCAGTAAAGCTTTTTCCAATATATCCGCACGTAAGACCATGCCCGCGCCGCCGCCAAATGGCGTATCATCAACAGTCTTGTGCTTGTCTTCGGCAAAGTCACGCGGATTTATGATGCTGTAGGACCAATCACCACGTTCAAGCGCTTTGCCCGCCAAGGATTGCCCGAGCATAGAAGGAAACATTTCAGGGAAGAGGGTGAGAATATTTACATGCCAAGTCATTAGTCCATAAAGTCCTGATAATTGGTCGCTTTAAGTGTTTTACCGTCAAGGTCGATATCCAAGACATAGTCTTCATTAAACGGAATATAAAAGCTTTTACCGCTGATTGGTTTGATTTCAACCAAATCGCCCGCACCAAAGTTTTGAATTGATTTCACAACACCGATTTTCTCATCAGATTCATTAACCACATTTAGGCCAACGAGGTCCTTGTGGTAAATTTCGTCATCATCTAAAGCAGGTAAGTCGTCTTCATCCATAAAGATTTCAACGTGACGGAGTTCTTCAGCCGCATTACGGTCATTTACCCCGTCAATATAGGCAAGGTAATCACCCTTAACTGGGTTCTTTAAAGTGATAACGATTTTATCTTGTCCGTTTTCATTTTTATATAAAGTGATCTGATCATTCACCAGCAGTGAGATATCATCAACAAAAGGACGGATTTTGACAAAACCTTTAATGCCATGAGCATTTAGAATTTTAGCAACGCAAATACGTGTCATCTTATGCGGCTTTCTTATCAATCATCAACGCAGCGATACCCGGAAGGGTTTTGCCTTCAAGCCATTCTAAGAATGCGCCGCCTGCCGTTGAAATATAGGTGAAGTCCTTTGAGCTATTTGTGCCGTCTAAAGCTGCAACGGTATCGCCGCCGCCTGCAACAGACTTAAGCGCGCCTTGCTTAGTCTTCTCGGCCACATATTTGGCTAAAGCGTTTGTGCCAATATCAAAAGGCTGAATTTCAAATGCGCCCATCGGGCCGTTCCAGATAATTGTTTTACAGTCTTGTAAAATCTCTTTCACATTTTCAATGCTTTCTGGGCCGACATCCAGCACCATCAAATCATCAGGGATGACCGCTGCAGGGTGAATGCTATGTGGTGCATTTGCGGCAAATTCAGCTGCGCAAGATACATCAATCGGCAATATGATTTGGCAGTCATTATCTTTAGCTGAGGCAATAATCTGATTGGTCTCCGCGAGCATATCAGGTTCAACCAATGACTTACCAACAGGAATGCCTTTAGCCAATAGGAATGTATTCGCCATGCCGCCGCCAAGGATAAGGTAATCAACTTTTTTAACAAGGTTGTTTAATAGGCTCAGTTTCGTCGAAATCTTCGCGCCACCAACAACCGCCGCCATTGGGCGGACAGGTGTGCCCAGTAACATATGAAGGTTATCAAGTTCTTCTTGGATCAATAGACCCGCGCCAAATGGCAGATATTCAGTAATCGCGGCAATAGATGCATGGGCGCGGTGTGATGCAGAGAACGCATCATTAATATAAACATCACCAAGCTTCGCCAAAGACTGTGCGAAGGCTGAATTATTCTTTTCTTCACCGCTATGGAAGCGTAGGTTCTCAAGCAAAACAATTTCGCCGTCCTGAAGGGCTTTTACCGCTTCTTCAGCCTCTGCACCAATGCAATCACTTGCGAAGCTAACAGGTGCATCCCAGCGCGAAGATAATACACTAGGAAGGAAGCTTAGAGAAAAAGCTGGATCAACACCATTTTTTGGACGGCCAAAATGCGACATCACAACAATGCGGGCCTTTTGTGCGCGCAAATAATCAATGGTCGGTTTAAGGCGGTCGATACGTGTAAAATCACTCACTGCACCATTTTGTATAGGCACGTTTAAATCGCCACGTAAAATTACGGTTTTATGGGCTAAATCCAAATCATTCATTTTGCTATATTGCATGTTAATCCTTAAACTTTTCTGCCATTTCATAAGTGAGGGTCAGCAACTTGTTTTTAATTTCAGGGTCAAGCATTGAATGCCCGCCATTATTGACCAGATAATACTTAGCATCAGGCCAAACATCAACAACAGATTGCGCCGTAACAGGCGGGCAAATTAAATCATATTGCCCTTGAACAATCGTCAGCGGAATATGTTGAATATGTTTAAGCTGCTTTAATATCCCTTTATGCCCATCCATTGCAAATTTTTTAAAATAATGCGTTTCAATTTTTGCAAGGGCGAGGGCTTGGCTCTCCATATCCGCAGTCATTTGAATATTCAAATTCTGATGTAATGTCGCGCAGGCGCTTTCATAACAGAACCATTTAGCCGCAGCTTTATTTTGCGCCGTTTTATCATCACTGTTTAATTCTTTGATATACCATTCAAGAATCTTCTTGCGGCGGCGCGGAGGAATATCCTCAACCAATCTAGACCATGCTTCTGGTGCAAAATGCTCTAAGCCGTATAAGAACCAATCAATCTCGCGTTTCTGTAGCAGGAATATACCGCGCAATAGAAGAGAGGATACATATTGTGGGTGTTTGATTGTATAGAGTAGCGCGAGCGTACTGCCCCATGACCCACCAAATAAATGCCATGCACTGATGCTTAAATGTGTACGCAGTTGTTCAATATCGCTGATAAGGCAATCAGGTGTGTTGTCAATTAAACAGCCATGTGGGGATGAGCGCCCGCAACCACGTTGATCAAATAAAATGATACGAAAGATTTTAGGATCAAAAAAGCGGCGGTGGAATTGGCTGCACCCTTCACCGGGGCCGCCATGTAGAATGAGAACA
>JASBUS010000005.1 GCA_030147745.1 Alphaproteobacteria bacterium | reverse complement strand
CCTTCACCCTGTATGTTCAAATGCAGAGCTAAGTGAAGATACAGCAGAAACAGTCAAAACACATTTTCAGAATATTGGTTTTGAAATTGAACTGCCTTTAAAAATTCGTTTAGCGGATGATTATGCAGAGCTGTTTGCTCATATACTCGGCGAAGTCAATGACGATAACATTGCAGACTTCGCGAATGAAAAAGCCCTGAACGCAGCCAATTTTGGTGCGAATGATGGGTCCAGTGAATACAGCCGTAAATTTCATAACGTTTCATTGAACAGCTGCAGCAAACGAATCCAAATAGCAAAAAGCGTGATTGATGATATGGAGAAAGCCGGCATCATCGAAGTTAGTCCAACCTTCCTACCCCAGATAAGATAACGTTACTTTAGCAACTTATTTTATTGACTCTGCCCTGCAACGGCGCTATAAAACGCTGTTCGAATGAAGTGGTTTGGCGAAATTGGCATGCCTCAATCACTTTTTTAAAAATCCTAACTTTGTTTAAGGAGTAGAAAATGCCTAAAATCAAAACCAAATCCAGTGTGAAGAAACGCTTCAAAGTCACTGGTTCTGGCCGTATCAAAGCAGGTCGCGCTTTTACGAGCCACATGATGATGAATAAGCCTAAAAAAATGAAACGTAAAGCACGCGGCACAACAACATTGTGTGCAGCTGACGCACGTATCATTCTACGTAGCTGGCTTCCTTACAACCGTAAAAACAAAAACAAAGCAGCTCACAAAAAAGTTGCTGCGAATGGAGGCAAATAATGGCACGTGTAAAAGGTGGTACTACGGCGCATGCGCGTCACCGTAAAATTATTAAAATGGCGAAAGGCGCGCGCGGTCGTGCTAAGAGCTGTTTCAGAACAGCGGTACAACGTGTTGAGAAAAATCTTCAATACGCATATCGTGACCGTCGCAACAAAAAGCGTGACTTCCGTCGCCTTTGGATTCAGCGTATTAACGCTGCTGCACGTATCAACGGCATGACTTATTCACGTTTGATGAATGGCATGAAGTTGGCTGGCATTGATCTTGACCGTAAGGTTCTATCTGACATTGCTATCCACGATGCAGCTGCATTTGCTGATATTGCGAAGCAAGCTCAATCTGCTCTAGACGCACAAGCGAAAAAAGCAGCTTAAGCCCTTAAGCTAAATACATTCATGAAGAAGCGTCGATATTTTCGACGCTTTTTTTATATCCTTCTTCACCACTGCCACAAAATCATATAAAATAAACAAACATGAATTATTCTAAAATTCATATCAAACTTCAGACAAATTTTAGATAAATGCTCAAAAATTAACATTATCATAAGGTTTTCCTAATAAACTTAAGATGTGTGTTCGGTTCGAATATGCGTTTATATCCGGTGGGTTTGGATATTAAATTGCAAAAAATACAAAATAAAATAAAGAGTTAAGAGAATTTATATGGACTTTTCGCCTTTAGAAAAATCAGAAAACCTTGGCCATTTAATGGTTAAGCTGCACGATGTTTATAACGAATATAAAAAAGATATCTTCGGTACCGTTTTCTCACAAAATCGTATTTCTGACGTTGTTGAAGAAATTCTTACAGAAGATAACGTGACCGAAGAGGAACAAGCCCTCGTCACGGAAATCCTTCTTGCGCTTATTAAAGAAGCCGAAACAAAATTAAAAGCCGCGATTGCCGACCGTATCTCGGTAATCGATGATGCGCCACATCAGCTCTCTTTCGAACTTGCGAAAAACGATATTGATGTTGCCCGCGCTATTCTTGAAAATTCAGTTACGCTTACAGATGATGACTTAATTTATCTGATTAACACAAAAAACAGCGAACATTGGCAAAGCATCGCGCGCCGCCGCAGCTTGGAAGATGCGATTATCAACAAACTCGCCGATACCAATGATACACTCACCTATAACTCACTTTTGAAGAATTTCAGCATCCGCCTCACCCATTATTGCGGCGGTAAGATTGCTGAGAAAGCTAAAAAAGAACCATTCCTCGCGAGCGGTCTTTTGTCGCGTGATGAGTTATCAAAATCAATTATTATTGATATTTATCAGCATGTTGGCGATGCCATCCAGCAGCAAATTCAAAAGAAATATAACTATACAAGCGAAGAGCTTAAAAAAGCGATTCAAGATATCTCGCATGAGCTATCAGATGGTGAAGCCCTTACAACACGTCAATTTGATGCTTATGAACAAACTGCACAATCCGGCAACGATCCTGAAGCGTCTGACAATGGCATAATTTCTCATAAAGAAGCCTTCTTGGACACCGAGCGTATTACCAAGCAGGATGAAGAATATCAAACAGCGCTTAAATATAAAAACAGCGGCGAACTGGATATCGCATTAATGATGCGTCACCTACGCCGTAAACAATTCCGTTCATTCATCTGCCAATTGGCAGTATTAAGTGATTTGGACCCTGGCTTGATCAAAGATATTTTAAGGCAGCCTTTCGGCAAAGGCCTTGCGATTATTTGTGTCGCATTGGACATCTCTAAAGCCGACTATATGAATTTCTTTTTATTAACACAGCCATTGCGTGGTTCAAGCCGTATTGTATCGGATGCCAATATCTCGAAAGCGATGAGTACATATAGCCGTATTGATCCACGCCAAGCCGCGAAGATCATGGAGAACAAGTTTAATTCAGGCGAGCATATCCGCTAATCTGATTAATTTTTGACCAAACGCGCAATAAAGAATCCATCCAAGCCACCATAAGCTGCCCAATAATAAGGCAATATGCGCAGATAGCCTTCATCTGTAATCGCATGCTCAAGCTCTACGACTTCTTCTGGCTGTATCGCCTTCACGCTAAATTCAGGATGCTTTTCGAGGAAATTGTTCACCTGCACTTCCCCCTCTTGTTTCTGTAAAGAACAAGTACAATAGAGCAAAACACCACCTGATTTGAGCATTTTTGCACTATTTTCAAGCAAATCATGCTGAATTTGCACCATTGCGGTGATATCTTCGGGCTTTTTCAGCCAAATTGCGTCAGGATTACGGCGCATCGTCCCTGTTGCTGTACATGGTGCATCCAATAACACCATATCCACGTCTTCTGGCGCATCCCAAAGTGCACCATCTGAGATTGCCGTAAGGACATTCTGTGCCAAATTCGTGCGCGCAACATTCTCTTCTAAACGTTTCATACGGCTTGCGGAACGGTCAACAGCATAAACCTTTGCCCCAGCTGAGGCGAGCTGCATCGTCTTACCACCTGGCGCCGCACATAAATCGACCACGCGCTTATTTAAGACATCACCCAATAACTTCACCGGATAAGACGCCGAAGCATCCTGCACCCACCATGCCCCTTCATTATAGCCCTGCAAATCAGGGACAAGCGCGCTTTCAACGCGGCGCAATGAATTATTCGGCAATATCGTGCAGCTTAACTTTTCGGCCCATTCCGCCTTATCGATCGGGTCAGCCACCGTAAAATCAAGCGCGGCTTCAGCCAAACTGGCCTGCGCAATATCAAGCGCGGCGGTCTTGCCGTAATCATTAACCCAAATATCCAGCAACCATTCCGGCATATTTAAGCGCGGAATATCTTGTTCCGTCGTCCATTTCTTACCATTTTCAACGGCGCGGCGTAATACGGCATTGATAAAGCCCTTCGCGCGCTGTGCACCACTACGCACGGCCAGTTCAACCGATGTATTCACCGCCGCATGGTCAGGTACATTCATAAAGACAATCTGCGCGATGCCCAAATGCATAATATAGCGCACAACATCAGGCGACACCTTCTGCTTCGGGTCCGCAAAACCGCGGCGCATAATATCTTCAATCTGCCCGCAGCGGCGCACAGATGTTGTCACCAACATGCGTACAAAATTACGGTCACGAGAGGATAATTTCAAAAATTCAGGATGACTTTCAAATAAACCGTCGAGGAATTTTTCTTCCGTCCAAAAAGATTGCAATAGCGATAAAGCCACTTTGCGCGGCCATAAAATATCTTCACCCTTTGGCTGACGCGGCGCGTCTTTTGGTCGCCCGCCTCTCTTCTTATAATCACCCGCCATATTTTATGCCTTCACCTTTTGACCGTTTTTATATTCTGCCTTGATGTCTTCTTCCAAATCGCAGCTATATTTTATGATATCCGTCCATAATGCATAGATAAAATCGCTATCTATATGCCCTTTCGCCATATTCACGGCGTTGTTGCGCACTTCATCAACACGATCTTGCAACACAGCCTCAATCCCCTCACGTGCCTTTAAATGCCCAACTTCTGCAATAATTCCAAAACGTTCAATAAACAAATCAATCAACTGACGATCTACGGCGTCAATACGTTCACGGTATGGTTTTAAAATCTGCATTGTCTTTTCTCCTGCCACTTATATATAGTGTTATCTAGCAAAAGGCAAAACAACAAAATATATACGACCAGATTATGACTCAAAGCCACGAAAACACCAAGAGCACAGACGAAAAAACATTAGATACACAGGTAGAAGCGCAAGCAGACACGAAAGCCGAAGCTGAAAAGGAATATGGCGGTCGTAAAGATGGGCTTGAACCAACCCGCTTTGGCGACTGGGAATTGAAAGGCAAATGCGTTGACTTCTAAATCAGCCACAAAACAAAAAAAGGGCGATATCGTCGCCCTTCTTCATATTGTATATCTGCGTTAAACGCTTATTCGTCATCCGCGACAACAGCATAGCCTTCGTCATCATTCGATGGGCCAACCAACATGTTGTCCGCAACCAAACCAGCATTCTGGCGGATTGCCGCTTCAATTTTGTTGGATAATTCAGGGTTTTCACGCAAGAATGTCTTGGCGTTTTCACGGCCCTGACCAATACGTTGACCATCATAAGAGAACCACGCCCCTGATTTTTCAACGATATTACCTGCAACACCGAGGTCAAGAATTTCACCCATTTTGGAGATACCTTCACCATACATGATGTCAAATTCAACCTGACGGAACGGAGGCGCCATTTTGTTCTTAACAACCTTCACACGTGTTTGGCTGCCCACCACGTCTTCACGGTTTTTAATTTGGCCAATGCGGCGAATATCCATACGCACTGAAGAGTAGAATTTAAGTGCGTTACCACCTGTTGTTGTTTCAGGTGAACCAAACATCACGCCAATTTTCATACGAATTTGGTTGATGAAGATCACAACTGTGCGTGAACGCGAGATAGAACCTGTTAATTTACGAAGCGCTTGAGACATCAAACGTGCTTGCAAACCAACATGTGTATCGCCCATTTCACCTTCTAATTCAGCTTTCGGCACAAGCGCCGCAACAGAGTCAACAACCAAGACATCAATCGCGCCAGAACGCACCAATGTATCGGCAATCTCAAGCGCTTGCTCACCCGCATCTGGCTGAGAGATCAAAAGGTCATCAACCTTTACGCCCAACTTCGCCGCATAACCTGGGTCAAGCGCGTGTTCCGCATCAACAATCGCACATGTACCGCCTGCTTTTTGCGCTTCAGCAATCACATGCAAGGCCAATGTTGTTTTACCTGAACTTTCAGGGCCGTAGATTTCAGTGATACGGCCACGTGGCAAACCACCGATACCAAGGCCAATATCAAGGCCAATAGAGCCTGTTGATACCGCTTCAATCTCAATTGGGTTTTCACCACCATTAAGCTTCATAATCGAGCCTTTACCAAAGGCACGTTCAATTTGGGACAAAGCAGCGTCGAGTGCTTTTTGTTTTTCTGATGAGTTTTTTGTCATGTCATCCTGCGTTTTCATTTTTGTTACAGCCATTGCGCTCTCCTATTACATTACATAGTTATATCTAAGTGACAATGGCCTTGCTATCAGCGCGGCCAACACGTCCCCAAAATTCTTAAAATCTCTAAAGATAGAACAAAATCTTTACTTTGATGTTCTTTTTTTGTTCTTACCTATTTAAGGTAAAACAAAAAGAGAACAAACACAAGAACAAAAATTCTTTTTTTTACAAAATTTGTTCTCATTTATAGAACCGATTTGACCTTCTCCGCTAACTGCTTGAGGGAGAATGGTTTTGGCAGGAAGAAGATATGTTCATCCATATGTTCTTTAAGCTTCTCTTCGGTATAACCGGACACAAATATGATTTTAATGTCTGGTGATATTTCACGAATCTTATTCACCAAGGTCGGGCCATCCATATTCGGCATAATCACATCAGTGATGACCAAATCGAAATTCTCAATCCCCTGCTCTTCAATCACTTTCAGCGCGCTTTCGCCGCTATCCGCGCCCATGACTTGATAGCCTTTATTGGTTAAGGCACGCTCAGAGAAACTACGCACGGCGTCTTCATCATCCACCAAGAGGATTTTCGCTGTGCCTGTTAAGTCTTTTGGCTTCGGCGGTGTATCTGCCGCCTCAACTTCAACCTCTTCTTCATCGGATTCATCAAATGTATTTTGCGCCACAGGTAGATAGACGGTAAAGGTTGTGCCCGTGCCGATCACACTTTCAACATCAAGGAAACCACCGGTTTGACGGATAATCCCGTATACGGTGGCAAGGCCAAGGCCCGTGCCCTTACCAACATCCTTTGTGGTAAAGAACGGCTCAAAAATACGTTTGATATTTTCAGGCGCAATACCGCTACCTGTATCTGAAATCGCAATTTTGACCCAATGGCCCGGTGCCATTTCATCATCGCCAATTTTACGGGATTTCTTATTCGAATAATGTTCCGTCTGAATTTTTAAGTGACCTGAACCATCCATCGCATCTCGCGCATTGACGGCCATATTCATGATCACCTGTTCCATCTGGCCGCCATCAACCTTCACAAGGCCAAGGCTATCACCATGCTGAATTTCAAATTCAACATTAGGGCCAAGCAAACGGCGTACAAGACTGGATACTTCGGTCAAAATATCACTAATATCCTGCACCTTCGGACGCAAAGTCTGTTGACGCGAGAACGCCAAAAGCTGACGCACCAAGTTAGATGCACGGTTCGAGTTCTGTTTAATCTGCATAATATCTTGGAAAGATGGATCACCTGGCTTATGACGCAACAACAACAAATCACAGAAACCGATAATCGCGGTCAGCAAGTTATTAAAGTCATGCGCAACGCCGCCCGCAAGCTGACCAACCGCCTGCATTTTCTGTGACTGCGCATATTGCTGCTCAAGCGATTTCTTTTCAGATGTATCAAGGAAGTGCAAAACAATACTGTCATTGCCATGCAAGTTTTCAAAGTGACGGCCATAAACAATCGCATAAACATAGCTATCACCCGCGCCATTAGCTTTACGTAGGCGCACCTCGTCAATCACTTCAATTTCATCACAGCTGCCAATTTTCGCCAGACGCGCTTTGATCTCATGACGGTCTTCTTCATGAATAAATGACAGGAAATCTTGCTTTTGCACGGCATCCGCGGCATGACCCGTCAAATCCAAAAAGGCACGGTTGCTATCTTGGATCACGCATTCAGGGTCAATCATAATAATGCCCAGTGGCGCTTCTTCAAAGAAACGCGCGAAACGGTCTTCTGATTTTTTCAAGGCATGACGCATCGCGCTTTCGGCGGAAATATCATGCACAACGGCGCGAGTACGCACGGTTTTGTCATCATTCATCACAACGGTCTGCGAAACCGATGCATCAAATAAACGCCCTGCAGGGCCTTTTAAACGGATTTCACCGACCTGACGCGCGCCGCCGCCCTGAATAATATCATATGGACGCGCATCATCAGGCACTTCCGCCAAGAAAGAATGCAAGACCACATCATTGAGCAGCGTGTTCAAATCAACTCCAAGCCAACGTGCAAAAGTCGCATTGGCAAAAACAAAGCGCCCTTCTTCGTTAACCGAGAAGAACCCAACTGGTGCGTTATCGGTAAAGTCGATCAACTTCTCACGCTCTTCGTCTTTCGCCTGACGCGCGCTGTATTTTTCAGTTTCATCATCAATGCGCCAATGAATATAACCCGGCCAGTTTTGTAACGGCTGCGCCGTGACTAAGAACCAACGTTCATGTCCATCAATTATAGTTTGTAGGTCAATTGAGCCTTCAACACCGCGATGCGCACTATCCGCCAATGCCGAGAAATGCGTGCGGGCTTGGTCATTTTGCGTGAATAATTTGGAGAGCGCATCCAAACCCGGCTCACCATAGCTGCGGCATAATTTCAAAAACTTCTTATTCACATAGAGGGTGTTATCTGCCATATCAGTGACAAGACGCGCGCCGCGGCTGCCCTCAAGCACGGAATCCAAAATACGAAAATCAAAATT
The DNA here is from genome assembly GCA_030147745.1 of Alphaproteobacteria bacterium. Classification (GTDB taxonomy): domain Bacteria; phylum Pseudomonadota; class Alphaproteobacteria; order Micavibrionales; family Micavibrionaceae; genus UBA2705. Next base: position 4,942 of record JASBUS010000005.1, on the reverse strand, counting down.
ACTATGCGGATTAAGTAGGCTATTTTTTGCACGAATGATAAAGACACAAAACGCTAAGAAGCTTAAGCCCCAAATCGCGGCCATTGGCGCGACATCAACCAATGGCAAATCCCGCACATGATATAATTCAGAAGAAAGCGCCGCGAATAACACAACGAATAAAGCGCTAAACATACTCCAGACAAATAGCCATACAGATATTTGCAAACGGCAACGACCATCTATTTTTTCACGCGGCGTGACACGATGCTGCTGCGCTATAAACTCACTATGATCAGGCATACTGTTCATAATTTACTCACGATTCTTTCTTAACGATTCCAGATTTAACATCACGGAAAATACCATGATACGCCGTTAAAAATCATCCTCCACATCGAAACAGATGCATTCATACACAATTAATATCAGGCGCAACATCAAGCGCTACCTATGGATGCGGCAGCGCAGCACATGTCATGGTTGACATATTATCCTACAGGCGTAACATGCGGCAAAATTAATTACATATTTAAAGTTAAACAGGGTAGTAAATCATGGATGATTATTTTAAAAAGGCTGCAGATAGACTGCCTAAAAACGTCTATATCGTCTATACAGACGGCCTTGTCGACAGCTTACGTGCCGCTGATATGCTTAAAACAATTTGCCAATCATCAACAAATGGCGAAGACACGAATATTTACTTTGTCGACTCTCTAAACACTGTGTATTTGGATACAGAGAGCGAGCTATACGACTATGCGTTGAACTGTCACGGCTATACACATCGCGACTACAAAAAAGCGAGCCATGTCTTCCAAGACTATCTTGATGAAAAATACCATCTTGAAAGCACTTGCCTGACATCAAAATACTCAGGCGTTTCACAACACGCATTATTCCAGCTTTTTGAACAAGAAGATGCTGACAATGTGGTTGTTCTTGCTGCGCCTAGCTTAATCGACTACGCCAAGCAAGAAATTTACCTAAGCCGAAGCGGCCCGAATGGTATAAAAAAACATGTTCAATATGAAGAAGTTCCAAATGATGTGCCGAATTACAGCACTGAAAACATAGTTTCTCGCTGCCCTCGACAAGAACAATATAATCGGCAGCTATGAAGCGGTCTGAATGGATCGTAATTCCTTAAACCGGCTTATTAAAGCCGGTTTTTTTTTCACCTTATTTCTTACGCTTTTTGAAAACATAACTGATAATCTCAGCGACCGCCTTATACAGCTCTACGGGGATATATTGGTCAACCTCGACCAAATCAAAAAGTGAGCGCGCAAGCGGCTTGTCTTCGACAATCTCAATGCCATTTTCCTTCGCAACTTCTTTGATCTTTAAGGCGATATTATCCGCCCCTTTGGCAACGACCATTGGCGCTTCCATCGCATCAGGGTCATATTTTAAAGCCACAGCAAAATGGGTCGGGTTGGTAATGACCACATCCGCACCGGGTACAGCCTGCATCATACGCTGCTGTGACCGCTGGAAACGCAATTGACGTAGGCGCGCTTTCATATGCGGGTCACCTTCGCTTTGCTTATGTTCGTCTTTGATTTCCTGCATGGTCATCATCATTTTCTGATGATGCGAATAACGCTGATAAACTAAGTCAATCAACGTCACAACCAATAAAGCGAACAACATACCTGATAAAACACGCAGCGTAATCGCCCGCAATTCATCAACCGCATCCAACATCGGCAAGCCAACAAAATGGTCAACGCTCGCCATATAAGGCGCAACCAAAATCACACCAATCGCACCAATAATTGTAATTTTAAGCAAACCTTTTAGAAATTCAATAATCGCCTGCGCTGAAAACAGGCGTTTAAACCCTGCCATCGGACTGATTTTGCTCAGGTCAGGTGTAATGGCCTTAGGCGAAAATAAGAAACCTATTTGCAAAACAGGCGCTAAAAAAGCCAGCGCCATCAAAAATAGAAATGGCAAACTCAAAAGGCGGATAACCTCTAACATTGCGTCTTGCAGAATAACCGACAAACCACCTGCAACCGATGGAATTTGTCCCGACATTTCAATATACGTCTTAAACATCGCCGATAATTCATACATCAACGGGCCAGACATGAAGGCCACAACAAGCGTCCCACCAAGCAAGATCAACCAATTATTGACCTCACGCGAAAGCGGCACCTGACCTTTCTTTCGGGCGTCTTCCAACTTTTTCTGGGTGGGTTCCTCGGTTTTCTGGGAGTCGTCTTCTTCGCTCATACCCAAGCCTTATATTTCTTTGCTATCCATTCTATATTCAGCATAGCAAAATCAGGTTTATAAACGATAAAGAGCCCTTTAATGATCATATCCCCTGCCCCTTAAAAACTCTGTTCAAGGAAAAAGACCAAGCCATTTTCAAACTCTTGCAGCCAAAACAGCATCATAGCTGCCACAGCCACAGCCAAAGTCATAAAACCAATTAAGATCTGTAAAGGCAGCGCCAACATAAACACCTGAATTTGCGGCATAATACGCGCAAGCACACCCATACCGATATACATCACCGTTCCAATAATCACGAGCGGGATCGACATTTGTATACCAATACGGAAAGATGCAGAGACAACATGACCAATCATTTCGGACATAGACTCAACCTGCAAAAAATTGCCGACGGGAAAAGCATGATAACTTTCAAATAAACCAAGCAAGATCAAATGATGCAAATTCGTCACGAATAATAACGTTACGCCGGCGATCGACAAAAACGCGCCAATCAATGAACCTTGTGACGCCATAAGCGGGTTAAATAATTGCGCGTTACCAAGGCCGATCATCATCGACATCACCATACCCGCAATATCGAGCGCCGCCATCATGATACGCGACACAGTGCCAATAAACGCACCCGTCATAAATTCAAACATGATTAAAACAAATAACAACGCTGAACTGGGAATAGGATCAGGCATATAAACCTGAGTCACTGGAAATAGCACCAAAGCAAAGCCTAAGGCGACATAAAGGCGCACCTGCTGCGGCACAAGCGTATCACCAAGACCCGGCATAATCATCAACGCCGTACCAACACGCACAAAAGTCAAAATAAAAGAAAACACGCCATGAGTGATAAAGGCCTGCAACTCCGACATGGCTTATCCCCCGCCGATGATACGGTCTGCAATGCGTTCCATATAGGCAATCATAATCATTGAGTAATGTGGCAGAAGAAAGAAGATCGCCATGAAAATGGCAAGGATCTTAGGCACGAATACAAGGGTAATCTCTTGTACCTGTGTTAACGCCTGTAACAATGCAATCGCAACACCAACAAACAAGCCCACCAACATAATTGGTGTACTGATTTGAATGGTTAGCCAAATGGCTTCACGAATGGATTCAATAATTTCTGCCTGTTCCATAGCGTTAAGAGTAAAGCAGCCCCTTTATACTGTCATTACGAATATCTAAGTTATCCCCCTTGAAATCGACTCCAAGCAATCTATAGTTATGTATATTAACAAGTAAAAAAAACTCGAACTTTAATCATTCGCTCAGCCAATTAAGTTTTGCGCAAAGATAAAGCTTTGCACAAAGGTTAGGTGGTCGAGCATAAATTTAAATCATTAGATAATTTATGTTAGGAGCCCTATCATGAAAGCTTTACCTTTGACATTAGCATTAGGTTTTTCAACAGCCGCATTGCTCTTAGCTGCCCCCGCAGCTTACAGTGCGGATATGCACAGAACCAGCGATCGCCCCATCGCATTTGTCCAAGACAATAACGAAGAAGGCGTTGCCCAATATGGTGACATGTCGGCTATTCCTACAGCCTCTGAACTTGCCAATGTTAACCCTGCCGCTGGCGGTGGTTTATCAGAAGATCAGTTAAATGACTGGGAATTGCACCGTTTACAGCGTTTCTATAATGGTGACGACGGCGTAACCAAATAAGCTGTAAATCTGTGCACAACGCGAAGGTAGAAAGCGAAGCCCCTATGGACCAAATATCCATAGGGGCTGCTTATTTTGGAGGATCAAACTGTGTAAGCCAATAAACTCATTAAATTGGCATACGCAATATTTCTTGATAAGCGTTAATCATACGGTCACGCACGGCTGTGATTGTTTCTAACGTCATTTCAGCGGCTGTAACGGCCTGCACCACATCGTTCAAATCGGCATCGCCAATCACAGCGCGCGCAGACATACGCTCACCTTCATGCAAGGTACCGATGGCTGATTCTGCGGTTTCACGCAAAATTGCACCAAAACTTGGGCCATTATTTGGCTGCGCAACACTTTGAGCCCCGGCATTTTTTGCCGAGTTGGAATAAATACTCGCCGCTTGCGCTGAATTCATATTTACATCTATAGGCATTTTTTTCTCCTATTAACGACTACACCCTATTATATCATATCTCTTTACGCGGCTAAAGCTGTGTTAACGTAGTAAATCGATTGTGCGCATCATCATACTGCGCGATTGGTCAAACACCCCTAAATTCGCCTCATAAGAGCGCTGCGCTTCACGAATATCCATCATTTCAACCAATGTATCGATTTTTGGTGCCTTCACATAGCCATCGGCATTGGCTGCGGGATGGTTCGGCATGAATTTCAATTCAAATTCTTCTTCTCTTGGAGTTGTTACTTTATCAACTTTAACCACCGAATGGCCCATTTCACGGTCAAATTCATTCTTAAACCGAACAAATTGTTTTTGATATGGCGTTTGATCCGGCGATGTTGGCAATGTGCCCGCATTGGCAATATTTTCTGAAATCACGCGCACACGAGTGGATTGAACGCGCATACCTGCTGAAGAAATCTGTAACGTATCGTATAGCTGTGTCATCTTACTCTCCGAACTTACCTAATATCCTGTTTTATAACCTATTATTGTTTACCCGCACCGATGGCTGTTTTCATCATACCGACTTGCTTGCGCATTAAATTAAGCATCATGTTATAGTCCATTTGCACTTCGTTT
>JASBUS010000002.1 GCA_030147745.1 Alphaproteobacteria bacterium | reverse complement strand
GAAGGTGTGGCCTATTTCCCAGCGCAAGGCCTATGGTTTGGCGGCAATACCGACGTATTGGGTGACGATGAACCATGTACGCAGCTCATTGCCCGCACAATAACACTTGCAGGTAACCCGCGTATGGGTAACACTTGTGATGCCTATGACGTTGAACCGATTGGCGCACCTGACATTAACTTAATTCAATAATGATGCGAAAATTCATACAAAAATATATCACGCGCAATGACGGCGCGTCGGCCATCGAATTTGCCTTGCTCGCGCCGCTTTTGGTGTTCATGCTCGTCGCCACGCTCGATTTCGGCATCTTCATCAAACAAAAGATGATGCTGCAATCCATGGTCAGCACCACGGCGGATTACGCCATGCGCACCCAAAGTGATGACGGCCTTGAAACCGTCGCCGAACATGCCTATGGCGGCAATTTTGAGAAAATCACATTAAGCTTGGACTTTGAATGCGAATGTTCAGATGGCGTGGCACAAATCTGCCCAAGCGCGTGCGGCCTAAATGATTATCAACGCCGCTTCATTCGTGTTGAGGCCGAAGGCACGTTTGAACCGATTTTTCCTTATCCGGGTATTCCTGAAAATATTAACATCCAAAGCAGCGCCCGCATGCGCATTGATTAAGACGGACATATGATTCAAAAAATAAGAAAATTCTTCAGCATCTATAAACGCGAACGCGACGGTTCAGCCGCGGTTGAATTTTCGCTGATCGCCGTGCCCTTCCTCCTCGCTGTATTTGGTATTATGGAGGCTGGCCGCATCATGTGGACGGTCAACAGCCTGCAATATGCCGTTGAAGAAACAGGCCGCCAAATCACGATTAATGCCGATCTAACCGATGATGAAATTGCCGCTATGGTCGCCGAAAAATTACAGCTCACCTTAATCGACCCCGCCGATTTAAACGTCACATCGGCGCGCACCACCGTCGAAGGCATCGACTTTATCGAGATTAATGCTGATTACGATATGCCAACCTTGCTCAGCTTCCTGACCGCAGACAGCATTGGCGCCTTCGCAATAGAAAGCACGATCCGCACGCCATTAGCCGATTAATATTTTAAACTCAGCCGAAACGTAATTTCATGAACAAGATTGTCCCTGCCAAGGCAAGGGTCATGACATTCCACATCATCACCGATAGGCTTGAAATCGCGAAGCCATAAACAACCCATAACACAACGCCAGAAACAAAAACCGCATACATAGTCAGTGAAATAGACGATGTATCGCGCGTTTTGATGATTTGTATAGCCTGCGGAATAAAACTAAGCGTCGTACACATCCCCGCAATCAGCCCAATAGCTTCCATTAAAAATGCTTGATCAAACATTTCATTACCCTCCTAAAAACACGACCGTATATGATGATAATTTAACACTTGTTGCGCTGCAATATTTTTATTCATGCTTAACAAAATAATTTTAAATCGGTAAAATAACCGCGCGTCACACTAGAATATACTCAATCGACACCTATATAACATTGCCTAAACGCATGATAAGGAGACCCCACATGAAAACGATCGGATACGCCGCCCATTCAACAGATGCGCATATGGTGCCTTACCATTTTGAACGCCGCGCCCTTCGCGCCAATGACGTTGCCATTGAAATTCTTTATAGCGGCATTTGCCATTCTGACCTGCACACTGTAAACGGCGATTGGGGCCCGCAGCCTTACCCGCTTGTGCCGGGCCACGAAATTGTTGGCCGTGTAATTGATGTCGGATCTGATGTCAAAAAATATAAAGTCGGTGACAATGTGGCCGTCGGCTGTATGGTCGATAGCTGCCAAGACTGTGACCAATGCCACAACCACGAAGAACAATTCTGCCGTAACGGCCTAACGCCAACTTATGGCGCGCCAGACCGCATTGATGGCACAACCACACAGGGCGGTTATTCAAAACATATTGTCGTCCGCGAAGAATTTGTCTTAAGCGTCCCTGAAAAGCTTGACCTTTCCCGCGCTGCGCCGATCCTGTGTGCGGGCATTACCACCTATTCACCGCTCCGCAGCTGGAATGTTGGTAAAGGCAGCCGCGTTGGTGTGATCGGCCTTGGCGGTCTTGGCCATATGGCGGTAAAACTCGCCGTCGCCATGGGCGCAGAGGTCACCGTCATCAGCCGCTCTAACAGCAAAATTGAGCAAGCCAAAGCGATTGGCGCGAAAGGCATTCTCGCCTCAACCGACGAAGCCGCCATGACCGCAGCAGGGTCATCCTTTGACCTGATCATCGACACAGTGCCCGTCAAACATGACGTCAGCGTCTATACGCCGCTTTTGGATGTTGATGGTTCGCTCGTCATTGTTGGTCAAGTTGGCCCAATGGATGAATTTATGACCATCCCGCTCATCTTCGGCCGTCGCCGCGTTGCAGGCTCGCTCATCGGCGGGATCAAAGAAACACAAGAAGTCCTCGACTTCTGCGCGGAACATAATATTCACCCAGAATGCAAAATGATCCGCCCTGACGAAGTCAACGACGCCTTCGCCCACCTAAAAACCGGCGACGTCGCCTATCGCTTCGTCATGGACATGTCCCATTTAGACGTCGATGCGGCATAAAAAGTAAATGCAATTAGATTTGAAAACTGGTCAAGCTATGATGGCTTGGCCAGATTTTTTATAACAAACCAGATTCCTTCAGACTTTTAACAATGTGCGGGTGCATAAACTGTGCAACTTTCAAAAACTGCTTTAGCGGCATGCCCGTACTAAATTGATCTTGAGATAAAAAATATACGACAGTTTTTTCAAGAATTGAATAATTATTAGGATTTTTACCTAACTCTTTAAATGGGCTTTTATTAGCAAAACTTTTGACTAACATTTCATAAAATAAGTACTTAAAGCACTGCTCCTGATTAGCATCATCTTTTTGTATAAACCCATAGTAAACCTCAACATTATTCTTTTGTTCGTTTGGTTTACCCAGAGATTCGCTGTCTAAATGATAGCCATAGCAAGACGTACGTTGCTTTAATCTAACCGTCGGTTTTTTAAATTTGTTTGGGAACGCAACCAAATTTTTATATGGATTTTGTTTACTCAGAACATGCAAATGAATACCTGACAAGGCTTTACTATTTAATGTCGCGTTAGTGTCTTCATTAAAAAAGAAGACAACATTGTAATCAGATTTATTACCAATCTTGATTGTTTTAGGATAGAACGGCATCAAATCATTGACATACTCATTAACTTTATCTTTATCAACACCTTCATTTTCAAAAGAAAACATAAGCTTGATGTCTTCATCCCACTTCGGAAGCACAAGCTTATCACCTTCAAAATTGACCGCCAAAATTAAATGATGTGCAATACAAGCAAATTCCAGTACACACTCCTCAGGAGTTTTTGCTTTGAACGGCAAATTATCAGATGCGTGCGCAAAATTTCCGGAAGCCATCCCAATTACTAGCAGTAGGGCCAAAATAATATTTTTCATTAAGCAAACCTTATTATTAAGAATGATGAGAAACTATACTTAATACGAAGAAAATACTAAAGCATTAAATACCCCCTCTTGAAACCATCCCCTGCACGGCGTGCATATCCCAAATTCAGCATTTACTTTGCCTGAGCAAAGTTTTACTTTGATAATAGGGACTATGGGGTGTATAGAATGCACCATACTATATTTAAGCGTAATATTTGATCGATGTTGAATAAAAATAAAACCAACAAAATTAAAGAGAACAAGGACTCCCCGATGAGTGATACGGCGCCTGTGGCATCCGAAGACCAGAAGCTGAAACAAAAACCATCTGCGAAAGAAGAATGGAGCGATATGTTCAAAACGGCGGTCATCGCCGTAATTTTCGCCGTAATTATCCGCACATTCATTTATGAGCCATTTAATATTCCATCATCATCGATGCGCCCAACTTTGCTCGTCGGTGATTATTTATTTGTATCGAAATTTGAATATGGCTATAGCCGCCATTCATTCCCGTTTGGCCTTGGCGGTTTTGATGGCCGTATCATGAGCCATAAATTCCCAGAGCGCGGTGATGTCATCGTCTTTAAACTGCCAACCAATACGTCAACGGATTATATTAAACGCGTTATCGGCCTGCCGGGGGATACCGTGCAAGTGATTGGCGGACGCCTTTATATTAATGATGAACGCGTTGAGCGTGAAATTGTCGGCTTAAAAGAATATCCCGGCGACCATGGCGGCACAGTTAAGGTACAGCATTACCTTGAAACTCTACCGGGCGGCGTTGTCCATGACATATATGAAGTCAGCGATAACGACACATTAGACAACACACCTAAATACCGCGTCCCTGAAGGCCATGTCTTCGCCATGGGCGATAACCGCGATAATTCACAAGATAGCCGCGTACAATCTGTTGTCGGTTTCATCCCGCTTGAAAACATTGTTGGCCGCGCTGAACGCATTTTCTTCTCGACAAATGGTAAGGCAAGAATATATGAAGTCTGGAAATGGCCGTTTAGTATACGCTTTAACCGTATCTTTGATAGTGTTGCGCCTATTCGGCCCGCAGCAGAAAAGAAATAAGAGCATCGATGGAATATAAAGAATTTATCACCAGCCTCGGTCTAGAAAATATAGACTCAACCCTGGTTCGTCAGGCGGTTACACATTCAAGCACTGGTGATGCAGATTATGAACGCCTTGAGTTTTTGGGCGACCGCGTCCTTGGCCTTGCCATTGCCGAAGCGCTTTATAAACGCTTCCCCCATGAAAAAGAAGGCGACCTTGCCAAACGCCATGCGGCCTTGGTTTCAGGTAAAACCTTATCTAAAATCGCGCAGGATTTAGACTTAAGCTCTTTACTGGTGCTCTCAGACAATGAGCGCCAAAGCGGCGGCCATAATAATGACAATATTTTATCTGATGCCGTTGAGGGAATTATTGGCGCAGTGTTTCTATCCAGTAACTATGAAACCTGTCAGGCGCTGATTATGCGTTTATTCGATGACTATATCGACGTAATGACCGCACCGCCGCAAGACCCAAAGACACGTTTGCAAGAATGGTCACAAGGCTTGGCGCTTGGTATCCCCGTTTATGAACTGGTGGAACGCAGCGGCCCAGACCATCAACCTCAGTTTAAAGTACGCGTTTCTGTCGAGGGCTATGCCCCTGCTGAAGCGGAAGCAGGCTCTAAACGCGCAGCGGAAAAAGAAGCCGCATGCTTATTCATCAAAACCAATAACATAGATTGACCTGATATCATGGATCTTCCACAAAACACAGATACACAATTTGGCTTTGTTTCGGTTATCGGTGCGCCGAATGCCGGTAAATCGACCCTAATGAACCAAATGGTCGGGGCAAAAATCAGCATCGTGTCACCAAAGGCACAGACCACGCGTACGCGCGTTTTGGGTATTGTCGTCAATGAATATGACGGCCATAAAACACAAATCGCTTTTGTTGATACCCCAGGTATTTTCAAGGCACAAAAACGCCGCCTTGATAAAGCGATTGTTGCCGCCGCTTGGGAAGGCGTTGTTGATAGTGATGCCATTCTTTATATTGTGGATGCGTCCCTCAAAAACCCGATGGCGCATAACCAAGATATTCTTACAGGCCTAAAAAGCCAAAGCCTTGGCAGCAAAAAAGTCACTTTGGTGTTAAACAAGGTCGACCTCATCAACCCTGAAAAACTGCTCAAACTCACCACGGCATTTAATGCTGAATTTGACTTTGATGCGACATTCATGGTCTCCGCCGAGAAAAACCGCGGCGTGAATGATATTCTGAAACATTACACGAAACGCCTGCCTGCTGGCCCGTTCATGTATCCAGAAGATGAGCTAACTGATATGCCTGCGCGCCTAATGGCGGCGGAAATTACCCGCGAACAAGTTTTCCGTAAATTGCATGACGAATTACCTTACAATATGGCGGTTGATACCGAAGCATGGGATGAACGCCCAGACGGTTCAATCGAAGTACACCAAGTCATTTACGTGACCCGCGAAGCCCATAAGCCGATTGTACTGGGTAAAGGCGGCCAAAAAATTAAAGCCATGGGCATGGCCGCGCGCCAAGAAATGGAAAAGATTTTTGAGTGTCAATTCCACGTTAAATTATTTGTCAAAGTGCGTGAACAATGGGATGAAGACCCAGAACATTACCGCATCTGGGGCCTAGACCCACATCAGGATTAATCTTTCTGGCGCGTGAACCAGATAATCGCAATAAATAGCCCCTTACAGAAGGGCAGCAATGATAATGCCGTGACCGTTGCGATCCCCAAAATGATCGGCAATTCATATTGCAGCGGGAAACTATCATGCATAATCGCATAATGAATAAATGGCGCAAGGATATGTCCCGTTAATAATATGGTCAGCCATGCAGGTCCATCATCCGCGCGAATGGCGGATAAATCTTCAGCGCAGGCACTGCAATTTGGGCGCTGCGTTAAATAGCCTTTTAAGACATGCCCCTGCCCACATTTCGGGCAGCGCTTTTTTAGGCCGCGCCATAAAATCGTCTTCCATGTCATGTCTTGCTCAATCTGCTGTTCCATAGCTACTCTTTTCCGTTTAAATCGGCCCGCCTCTTCTTCATATTAACACCCAATGTGAAAAGACGCGCCATAAAAAACAATTTTTCAACTTACCCACAACAGCTTTTGGATAAAAAAAAGATTTTGTGTGCATAAGGAGATTTTTTTTTGATCAGAATCTAGCGCGCCGATTCGCGGCTATGATATGGTCTTGTTCATTAGCGAAATAAATTGAGTACCTAAATTACTAAACGAAGGGTTCCCCGGTCAAGCGACTGGAATCCTTGTTATTTTTAAGCCTTAACCAAAGTGTGGGAGATATTTTGATGGCTTGGACCGATGAACGCGTAGCCGTGTTGAAGAAAATGTGGGGTGAGGGGAAAACCGCCGCCGAGATCGCCAAAGAACTAGGAGACGGCGTCACACGTAACGCTGTTATTGGTAAGGCACACCGCCTAAAACTTTCGGGTCGCACCTCTCCTATTCAGACCCCTAAAAAGACATCAATCAAGGCCGCAAAAGAACAAGGCAATAGCAAAGCGCGCAGCGCCGTCACCAGCAGCAAAGTAAAACCTGCCGTTGAAGTCGCTGAAAAGCCAAAAGCTATGCCAAAACGCGCCCCATCTGTAACATCAGCGCAAGTTAAGCAGGAAATTGAAGCCATTAAAAATAAAGGCCAACGTTTACCGCTTGCTGAACTGACGGAACGCATGTGCCGCTGGCCTATGGGTGACCCGAATGACGCCAATTTTGGTTTCTGTGGTTGCCGCACTGAAGTTGGCCTGCCTTATTGTGTAGAGCACGGCCAAATTGCTTACCAAACAACAACACGTTCACGCAACTTCCGTATTGATGATTTCATCGATGCAGACAAAAATGTGAAAAAAGTCGCGTCTGCGTAAACAATACTTCAGATAAAGATTTCTAAGAAAAGCCCCGCATTGTCGGGGCTTTTCTTTTGCGCCGCAATAAAAAATTTGACAAAGCTGATTGATATGTATTATACGCATATCTGATATGTGTTTTAAGAATATTTAAAAATGCAGGGAAGGTGTGTCATGGAAATTTCTTATATACTCAATACGTTTTTCTTATTGGTCTGCGGCGCAATGGTTATGTTTATGGCCGCAGGTTTTGCAATGCTCGAAGCCGGCATGGTCCGCAGTAAATCTGTCGGCGTTATTTTGGTTAAAAATATCGCGCTTTATGCCATTGCCTCGCTGATGTTTTATCTGGTTGGTTACAATCTAATGTATCTCAACGTCCATGGCGGCTTATTTGGAACGCCTGTGCCATGGCATCCTGATGATCAAGCGGCATTAAACGGCGACTTTAGTGCTGGTTATGCTTCATCAGCAGGCTGGTTTTTCCAAATGGTTTTCGTGGCAACAGCGGCCTCAATCGTCTCTGGCGCATTGGCGGAACGCATTAAAATTTGGCCATTTTTGATTTTTGTGGCCGTCTTAACAGGTTTTATCTACCCAATCACAGGCAGTTGGGTTTGGGGTGGCGGCTGGCTAAGTGAACTTGGTTTTAAAGATTTCGCAGGCTCAACCCTTGTCCACTCACTCGGTGGCTGGGCCGCCCTTGCAGGCGCGCTCTTGCTTGGTGCACGCCGCGGCCGCTTTGATGCTGCAGATGGTAAAGCCCGCGCCCTACCAGGCAGCTCTCTGCCACAAGTGACAATCGGGACATTTATTTTATGGTTTGGCTGGTTTGGATTTAATGGTGGCTCACAACTGGCAATTGCCAGCACAGAAGATGCCTTAGCCGTTGCCAAAATCTTTGCCAATACCAATATGGCCGCCGCAGCAGGCGCGTTAACCGCCCTTGCCTTAGGACAGCTTCTTTACAAACGCATTGACGTACCGATGGTATTAAACGGTGCATTAGCAGGCCTTGTTGCCATTACGGCTGGCCCATTATTGCCAAGCCTTGGCGTTGCGATTTATATCGGCGCAGTCGGCGGCGTTGTGATGTTCGCGGCAACATTAATCCTCGATAAACTTAAAATCGATGATGTGGTTGGCGCTATCCCCGTTCACTTAGTTGGCGGCATTTGGGGTACGATTGCCGTTGCAATCACCGACCCAGAAGCCAGCCTAGGCGTACAGCTTTTGGGCGTAGCGGCCGTTGGCGCATTCGTCTTTACCGTCAGCTTTGCGTTATGGTTTGTTATGAAGAAAGCCGTTGGCATCCGCCTACGTTGGTCACAAGAACGTCGCGGCAGCGATATATCAGAATTGGGTGTGCGCGCCTATAATTTAAACTTTGAGGATGACACACCTCTCAAAGCTTAAAGAAAAGGGCGCATATTTCGCTTCGAGGGGGGCGAAAGAAGCAAGGGCAGCTATTTTTTAGCTGCCCTTGTCTTTTATCTCGCACTTTATTTTATGATATTTTTCACCAAATCCGCCTTGGGTCGCATCATTTTTGGCGGCTGATCACTTTCACAGACATAAACTGACCCATCTTGGTTAATCACGACTTCTGCGCCATCAGGCAATTTAACGGTATATTTTTCAAATTCACCGCGCAAAGTCTTGGTTTCATTCTTGTAAAAATCGACGGCATATTTATCGAGCCACGCGCCAACACGATCCGCATGTTCAGCATCCAACACATAGGAGTATGCACGCGGGTTTAACGGCGCAGCGCTGTTATGCCAAGCTGACCATCTGTCTTGACCAAAAACTGCCCATGCTGCGGCGAGGCCCAATCCTCTATATGTGGATGCTCAGCCAATACATCTACAATATCATTATGATGCGCATAGGGCTTACCGAGGCCCGTAGTGAAGATGTTATAAAATTGACACATAATGCACCCTAGCCTTTATGATGGAAAACGCAGGACAATATCTGTCCATGACACATCGGCGCGCCCAAGCCCATCAGCAGAACGCCCTAAATCTTCATAAATCAAGCCGCGTGCTTTGGCGTGATCCGCCACAACATCTGCGGGAATATCAAACATTTGTCGCCCTGCTGGGATTGGCCCATGGCGTAAATTCGTATAAATAAGCGCGTCTGGCTGCCCCAAGGTCACGACATGGTCAAATAATTGGCTCAGCGCGTTATCTTTTCCGCGATAATCAAAATGGAAGATAAAGGCATTCATCAAAATCACGTCATAACGCTGCCCACGCGCCAATGTCGCTGTTAATTCAGGCGCAGTATCAACAAAATAATCAATTTGCGCATGGGCGTTGCCTTGCTGCGCGGCGGCAATCATCCCTGCCGCGCCATCACACGCCGCCACCTGAAAGCCCTGTGCCGCAAGCCAAGACGCATCACGCCCCGTCCCACAGCCAATATCAAGTGCAGACAGACCTTGTGCGCCACCTTTCGCGCGGCATAAAGCTTCAACGCGCGCCGTAAATTTCGGCAAAATCGCATCCGTCGTCACCGCATTATAGGATTGGCTTAATTTCCCTGCATCACGCCCATAGACGTCAATATTTTGATTATTTGATCGACCCATTTTAAATCCCTGAATATTTTTTATTTTTATGCCACTTATCTTGCATATAAGCCACGATATGTAAAGGGATGAAAAGTTTTTTTATACTCAAACAGGACGATTTGTATATACCACCTCACCAAGGTGATATATTATTGAGCATTGGAACATATTAGCAAATTTTGGATATATAGATGATTTCAACCCTTTTAATATTTTTTGCCATTTCAATCATTTTCTCATTCTTATGCTCTATGTGGGAGGCCGTATTACTCAGCATCTCCCCTTCATATATGCAAATAAAGCTAAATGAGGGTGGTAAATTAGGTCAAATCTTAAAAGACTTTAAAGAGAATATTGACCGCCCCCTCGCCGCAATTCTTACATTAAACACTATTGCACACACAGTGGGCGCCGTTGGTGTCGGACAAGAAGCCACAAAAATCTGGGCCGAAACAAACCCTATGATGACAGGCGTGGTCGTCCCTATTGCGATGACTGCCGCGATTTTAATTTTATCTGAGATTATCCCAAAAACACTAGGCGCAACAAATTGGAAACTTCTGGCGCCACTCACCATTCGAAGTCTGCACCTCTTAATTCTTATACTTTGGCCGATTGTTTGGGCATGTCAAAAAATCACAAGTTTGTTTAATTTAAGCAAAGAAAAAAGCGTCTTTTCACGTCATGATTTTCTTGCAATGGCCGAGATTGGCTCGCAAGAAGGCTCTCTAGATAAATCAGAAAGCCAATTCATCTATAACCTTATGCATTTTAAGAATTTTAAAGCCAGAGAGATTATGACCCCGCGCACAGTTGCAGTGTCGGCACCCCAAAACATGCCTGCGCGCGAGTTTTATGACCTGCAGGATGAATTGATTTTCTCACGCATTCCGATACATGAAACAAATAACAACGAAAATATTATCGGCTATATCCTAAAAGACGATGTCTTAGAACATCTTATCGATGATGAAGAAGACAAAACCTTAAGCGCGTTTCGCCGCGACATTATCACTATTCGGGACACACATAATATCTTTGATTTATTCAATGAATTTATCGAAAAAAGAGAACATATCGCCTTGGTACAAGATGGCTTTGGTGGTATGGCAGGCATTATCACAATGGAAGACATCATCGAAACCCTGCTCGGCGCAGAAATCGTTGACGAAACAGACAAAGTTGTAGATATGCAAGATATGGCGCGCAAACAATGGAAAAACCGCTACAAGCGCCTCATGCAAAAAAATGCACCAGAAGATCAAAAGACCGAATAAATATCCGGTAGCTTTTCCCAGATAAAACGCAGCAATATAAAAACCAATTTTAACGGAAGAAATTGGTTTTTTTCCGAACAAAAAAAATTACGAGTTTTCCCAGTGTTTTTGCCGCTTAAAGCCAGAAAACACAAGACTCTGCGCGTCTCAGATGATATACCTGTCGGGTTAAGAAAAAATCTAACAGAAATATGAGAAAAATATGAGTGACGAAGTACAAAGCAACGAATATGGCGCGGGCTCGATTAAGGTTCTAAAAGGCCTCGATGCGGTACGTAAACGCCCGGGCATGTATATCGGCGATACCGATGACGGCACAGGCTTACACCACATGGTTTATGAGGTAACCGATAACGCCATCGACGAAAGCTTGGCTGGTCACTGTGATGAAATTCTCGTTTCCATTAACCGCGATGGTTCAGTATCCGTAACGGATAACGGCCGTGGTATTCCGGTTGATATTCACCCTGAAGAAGGCGTCAGCGCCGCTGAGGTGATTATGACGCAGCTTCACGCCGGTGGTAAATTCGACCAAAACTCTTATAAAGTTTCAGGCGGTTTGCACGGTGTGGGTGTATCCGTTGTGAACGCGCTCTCTGAGTGGTTAACCCTTCGCATTTGGCGCAATGGTAAAGAATATTACATGCGTTTCCGCCACGGTGAAGCCGAAGCGCCGTTGAAAGAAGTTGGCCCTGCGCCAGAAGGCAAAAAAGGTACTGAAGTTTGCTTCCTACCTTCACCAGAAACCTTCACACAAACAGAATTTAAATTTAACACGCTGCAAGACCGCCTACGTGAATTGGCCTTCTTGAACTCTGGCGTGAACATCTTGTTAAAAGACCTACGCGAAGAACAAGAAAAAGACGTACGCCTGCACTATGAAGGCGGTATTAACAGCTTCGTTGAATGGCTCAACCGTGCGAAAACACCACTATTCAAGCCAGGCATTTCTATCGCAAGCGAAGATAACGACCGCGGCATTGCTGTTGAAGTGGCAATTGAGTGGACAGATGCGTATCATGAAACAACATTATGTTTCACCAACAACATCCCACAGCGCGATGGTGGTACGCATATGGCGGGTCTTCGTGCCGCATTGACACGTACAATCAGTAAATATGCTGAAGAAAATAACCTAATCAAGAAAAAGGATATTGCTCTTTCTGGTGAAGATATGCGCGAAGGCATGACCTGCGTATTATCTGTGAAAGTGCCTGACCCGAAATTCTCTTCTCAAACAAAAGACAAGCTTGTTTCATCTGAAGTCCGCCCAGTTGTTGAATCTGCCGTGGCTGATGGCTTGGCTGAGTTTTTTGAAGAAAACCCAACAGAAGCAAAAATCATCGTTGGTAAAATCATCGAAGCGGCAACAGCCCGTGAAGCTGCACGCCGCGCCCGTGATTTATCACGCCGTAAAGGGGTGATGGACATCAACTCCCTTCCAGGTAAGCTTGCGGATTGCCAAAGCCGTGATCCGGCACAATCTGAAATCTTTATCGTCGAGGGTGATTCCGCGGGTGGTTCGGCTAAGCAAGGCCGTGACCGTAAAACGCAAGCAATCCTACCGCTTCGTGGTAAAATCTTGAACGTTGAGCGCGCGCGCCTTGATAAAATCCTTGGCTCGCAAGAGATTGGTACATTGATTACCGCACTTGGTACAGGTATTCACGATGAGTTTAATATTGAAAAATGCCGTTACCACAAAATCGTTATCATGACCGATGCGGACGTCGACGGCTCGCACATTCGTACATTGCTGTTGACCTTCTTCTACCGCTATATGCCGCAAATTATCGATAAAGGTTACCTCTATATTGCGCAGCCACCACTTTACAAAGTGAAGCGCGGCAAAGGCGCTGAAGTTTACTTGAAAGACGATGCGGCGATGGATGCCTATTTGATTGACCAAGTCATCAGCGACACAATCTTTGTTGACCATAGCGGTGCACAGCGCGCTGGCGAAGATCTTCGTGATCTATTGATGCGCGCACGCAGCTTTAGCGTCGCGGTTGATGCCATGATGCGTCACGGCACAATTCAGCAAGGCTTGCTGCAAACCGTTGCCATCCGCGGTGGTTTCAACCAAGATATGCTTGCCGATGCCGCACAGGCACAAGCCAAAGCCGAAGACATTGCCGCACATTACGATGCGCAGCTTCCGCTTAAAGAAAAAGGCTGGAAAGGCGAATTTGGCGACCGTGGCTATGTCTTTACCCGTACATTAAGCGGCGTAACAGAAATGCAGCGCGTTGATATCGACCAAGCCCATTCAACAGACGCAGTCCGTTTGAACAGCCTCTATAACTGGCTCAATGAAAACTTTGCTGGCCAAGGCCACATTTCAGTCAATGACAAAGACCTCGGCAAAATTAGTGGCCCATATGACCTACTCAGAACCACATTGGATATTGCCCGCAAAGGCCTTGCTATCCAACGTTATAAGGGTCTTGGTGAAATGAACCCTGACCAACTTTGGGAAACCACTTTGGACAGCTCATCACGTACATTGTTAAAAGTAAAAATTGGCGACGCCGTTGAAGCCGACACTATCTTCACCACATTAATGGGTGATGTCGTGTTACCACGCCGTGAATTTATTCAAGATAACGCGCTGAAAGTCTCGAACCTCGACGCGTAATCAAAGCCCAGACAAATAAAAAGCCCCGATATTTTCGGAGCTTTTTTGATTCCATATTTAATATTATTTTTTCTGCTCATCCAGCTGCGCCTGCAGGCGGGCAATCTCTTTATGCAGCTCTTTGATATCATAATGCAGGGTCTTCATATCAACCTTTTCAAGCTCTTCCGTATGGTGACCATTTTGCACGGCGCTCATCGCGTCCACGATAATACCAATAAACAGGTTAAGTACCGCAAAGCTCGTAATGATGATGAACGGTACGAAGAACATCCAAGACCAAGGGTGATATTCCATCACTGGGCCAACAATATCACTCGACCAACCTTCAAGCGTCATTAGTTGAAATAAAGTAAAGGTTGAATCGCCCACTGAACCAAACAAATCCTGAACCTGCGCGTCTGGGGTCGTACCAAATAATTTGGTCGTGAGCACCGCACAGACATAGAAAATCAAACAGAGCACGCCAAATACTGAGGACATACCAGGAATAGAATGCCCAAGGGCATTAATCACATGGCGCAACTGCGGGACTATTGAGAGCAAGCGCAATACACGCAAAATACGCAACGCACGCAATACCGCAAATGTCCCGCTTGTCGGTATCCATGAAATCGCCACGATCAGGAAATCAAAAATATTCCAACCACTGCGGAAAAAAGACAAACGATACGCAAAGAGCTTCGCGGCAATTTCAAGCGTAAAAACACCAAGGATAATATGATCAAATAGATAAAAGAAATGCTCATGACGGGCATAAATCTCTGGTGACGTTTCTAGCCCCAAAGTCACCGCATTCACGATAATCAAAAATGTGATAAAGCCGATAACATATTTATTTTCGACTATATCTGCGACTTTTTCTTCTAACTTATTTGTAAACGAGACATGCGCCGGACGTACCATCTTAAACCCTATATTCTACCTAAGCATCAAAACATTCCTATGATAGCGCGATAAAAATTAATCTCAATCCTTAAAATATATTGACATAATCAAAGGTTTTCTTGTAACTTGCCTGATTACATAAGCGGGGTTTCATGTTAAAAATCGATTTTCTTTTCGCCCAATATGGCGAAGACATCTATAAAAAACTTTGCGCGGATGACACCGCCGAAGCGATTTTTGGCTATGACATCAAAAAAGCGGATAAAAAGCGCCTATTTAAAGACTTCGCTAAATATACAGACCCAAGCGCTGTCCGCACGGGCGCACCTTATAAATATCTTGATTGGCTTTGCCGCCAATATTGCACCAAAAATGAAACCATCAAAGCCGAAGATTTTTATGAACTGCATAAGAACCTCAGTGATTTCGACACATGGTCAGGGCGTTTACATCAAGATGGGCGCGTGAACCAAATTGACCAATATGAAACCTATCAGAATCTTGAAAACACCCTTAGACCCTATCAACAAAAACGCGCTGCAAAACTGGCTGAAAAAGCCAAACGCCGTATGGATAACGCCAAACGCGACAAACTCATGGCCGAAACAACCGTGATTTATGACGGACCAGAGGGCAAAGTTGTTATGCCGCATACCCCAGAATCCTCCATACATTGGGGCGCGCAAACAAAATGGTGTATCGCCGCAGAGAAATCACATAACCGCTTTGAGCATTACAATGAAAGAGCCCCCATTATAATTTATCTTCCCAAAGCAGAAGCGACAGATACAGCCAATTGGCCAAATTACCAATCTTTCAAATTCGCATCCGTTAAAGAAAACGTCTATAACGAGCTTGATCACAGTCGTAACGCCGCCTATCCAGATTGCTTGATAAAACTAGCCACCGCCGCTCATAAAGCTTTAAGCCCTAAAGCGCAGGAATATTTAGAGCTTCACGGAAATTATAAAGAGATCACGGATAAAGAAAATCAGCCCAAGCCAGTCATTTCACGCCGCCCAGAAGCCAATGAAGACTATGAGAGAATTCTGAGCACTCTTGATTACAGCTTTTCTGAAGAAACCGCCTATACTCCGCCTGAAAAGCCAACAATATCTGAACGTCCAGATTTGCTCAATAACCGCGACTTTATGCTTTATGCTTTAACGCAGCGGAATTGGCTCGAGTATTTACCCGCATATCAAGATGATGAAGAAGGCGTTCTCGCCGCGATGAAAAATTGCACGTTACATTTTAAACATGCTTCACCCCGTATACGCGCCAGTAAAACATTCGTCATGGAAAATCTAAAAGACTGCCAATATATGCTCGGACATTGCGACCAATCTCTGCAGGCCGACCCCGAAGTTGTGCGTGAAGC
>JASBUS010000092.1 GCA_030147745.1 Alphaproteobacteria bacterium | reverse complement strand
GGCCATTCATACATAGTAAAACGATCAAGTAGGGATTTCTTTTCGGAAGCTCCTGAAAAAGCATTGAGAACTTCTTGCTTTAGCGCTTCATTCGACATATCGACAGATATAGACCAGACCATATCAGACACCTTTCTAACTATTACCAAAATTTAGTTAGAACGCTTTTTACCAAAGATTTCACATAATGTCAATATATTTAACCTCCCTAATATTAAGCCCTCTTGTATTTATCCGCTCATCACATATTATACGCTACAGAATACAGGCTTATGAAAGATGAACATGAGTAGCGAACAGGAACGTACAAGCGATAAACCGCATCACACAGGTCACCGTGACCGCTTACGTCAGCGCTTTGTTAAAGGCGGCGCCGATGCATTGGCAGATTATGAGATGCTTGAGCTGTTATTGTTTATGAGCATCCCGCGCCGCGATGTTAAGCCCCTCGCCAAAAGCCTTATTCATCATTTTGGCAGCTTTGCCGCCGTCCTTAACGCCCCTATTCCTGAATTAGTTGCCGCAGGCTTAAGTGAGAATGTCGCCATAGCGCTCCGTACCGTGCGCGCCGCCGCCCATCATTTGTTACAGGATGATATTAAGGGCAAAGAAATATTATCGAACTGGGTGCAAGTAACCGATTACGCCAAAGCAACGATGGCGCATGAGAAGAAAGAACATTTCCGTGTTTTCTTCCTGAATAAGAAAAACGAGCTTATTGCCGATGAAGTGCAACAAAGCGGTACAGTTGACCACACACCTGCCTATCCACGCGAGGTTATGAAACGTGCATTAGAACTTGGCGCAACGGCAATTATCCTATGTCACAACCACCCAAGCGGCGATGCCACACCATCCCCTGATGATATAGACATGACCAATCGTATAATTGACGCAGGCCGTCCATTTAATATTATTGTCCATGACCACATTATTGTGTCTAAATCGGGCTGTAATTCGCTCCGCAATATGGACTTAATGTAATTCAATTGCTAATAATAAGCCTCACAATTGATTGATAAGGTAAAAGAAACATGATTCCGCGTTACTCCCGCCCCGAAATGTCAAAAATTTGGGAAATTGAAAATAAATTCAATATCTGGCTTGAGATTGAAATGCTCGCCGCTGAGAAAATGGAAGAGCTTGGCCTTATTCCTGAAGGTGCAGGTAAAAACATTCGCGCCCATGGTAATTTCAGCGTTGATCGCATCAACCAAATTGAAAAAGAAGTTAAGCATGACGTGATTGCTTTCCTCACATCTGTTGCGGAACATGTCGGCGAAGATTCTCGTTTCATCCATCAGGGTATGACTTCATCTGACGTGATCGACACGGCCTTTGGTGTGCAGCTGAAACAATCCGCAGACATTCTGATTAAAGATTTGGACGGTTTAATTAACGCGCTGAAACAACGCGCGCAGGAACATAAAAACACCATCTGCATTGGCCGCAGCCATGGCATTCACGCTGAGCCAACAACATTTGGTTTAAAGTTAGCGGGTCACTATGCCGCGTTCAAACGCGCAAAAGAGCGCCTAATCCAAGCACGCGATGAAATTGCGATTTGTGCGATGTCTGGCGCGGTTGGCACATATGCTACGCTTGACCCACGCATTGAAGAACATGTTGCGAAAGAACTTGGCTTAAAGCCTGAAACGGTATCAACACAAATTATCCCACGTGACCGTCATGCAATGTATTTTGCAACGCTCGGCGTGATTGCATCTTCCATCGAAAACTTGGCGGTTGAAATTCGTCACCTTCAGCGCACTGAAATTCGTGAAGTCGAAGAATATTTCACAGAAGGCCAAAAAGGCTCCTCCGCTATGCCACATAAGCGCAACCCGATCTTGTCAGAGAACCTAACAGGTCTTGCACGCAATATTCGTTCATCTGTAACGCCTGCGCTTGAAAATGTTGCGCTATGGCATGAACGTGATATTTCGCATTCATCAACGGAGCGTCTGATTGCGCCGAATAGCTGTATCACATTGGACTTTGCCCTTAGCCGCCTGACCGATGTTGTGAAAAACCTTGTGGTCTATCCTGAGCGCATGAAAAAGAACATGGAAAGCATGGGCGGCCTTGTTTTCTCACAACGCACATTGCTCGCCCTCACACAGGCAGGCATGTCACGTGAAAAGGCTTATCGCATCGTTCAACGCAACGCCATGAAAGTCTGGAATTGTGATGCCGCGAAATCCCTTAAAATGTATCTCAAAGAAGATGAAGAAGTGATGGAGCTTTTGGATGAAGATGATCTAAAAGGCATTTTTGATTATAAATTCTACACTAAAAACATCGATATCATCTTTGAACGTGCCTTTGGTTAAAACAATAAAAAAGCGGCCCTTAAGCCGCTTTTATTATTTGGCCGAGATAGAGCCACTCATCACCGACTTGCGCTTCTTTAAACGGGATAAGCACAACGCCATCTTCAGGCGCGATGATTTTTTCACCGTTATCTAGATCGGCAATAATCTCGCCGCTTTTAACGCTGCTCATATGCTCAAGCGGGCGTAGCGCGCCTTCGGATGATTTTACAATACGGTGCTTTGCATGCACGGTTTGGCAATCAGCTGTTTTTGAAACCTGCCCTGCAATCGTTCCAAAATATTGCAATGTGTTAAGGATGCATTCTTCGGCAACTTTCACACTGTCAGGATCTTCATGCTGACCACATTCAACCGTGACTGATGCTTTACCTGATTTATGCGCGCAGTCTAATGTCGTCATGTCGCCTGTATCTTCATACATTTCAACCCAACCCGTGAAGATTGTTTTGACGCCAAGCACATCACAGATATCCGCAGCCATTTTGTTCGGATAATCCAAGAAGGCGAAAGATGCGCCTTTAGAATGTATCGAGTGTAAATCCAAAGTAAAATCATGTGATGCAATTAATGGCACAATTTGATTAGCCAAATGCGCTTCATAATTATCTGGCGCATCGTGTAATTTCATCACGCGGTTTAAATTCACATCCATATAACGCTGATGCGCTTTATACGCCGCAGGGTTACATATCGGCACAAAAGTCACCTTGCCTTTTAATGGTTTTAATGTGCCATCGTTGAATTGCGCGACAATCTTTTCAATCGCGTTTGAACCGCATTTTTCATTTCCATGAATAGCGCCAAGGATCAGGACAGAAGCGCCCACTACCCCGCTATCAAAGCTATAGCTTACAACTTGATCTTGCTGCATGTCTTCACCTTATATCTTCAAGACTTTGTGATGGTTATATAGCTGCGTCCCATCGCTTGGGTCAACGCCTGCACTGACAATATTCACGCCGTTTTTAACAAATAATTCCCAGCTATAATGATTTTTCTGATCGGTTTCTGCAAGGGCATTATGACGTCCATCATTTGCCGCGACATCCAACCATGCTTTGATGAGCTTGTCACCAATCTTCATACCACGCGTATTCGGATGTGCGCCAACACCCTGAATTATACTAAGGCTATCAACGGGCTCAGGTAAAACCATATCGGTCATGCCTGTTTTCGGATATTGCATATTGGGATGAACAATTAAGGCCTGACCAAGCACATTGCTATTACTAACAACGGCAATGGCTTTGCTGCCTGTGTTAAAATGTTCCTGAAAGAAACTTTCTGATTTTTCAAGGAAATAACCTTCTTCACCAGGCTTTAAAGAGCCCAAAATCAAAGTTTGGAAACATAGCATAGTTTGAATATCCGCACTGGTCAGGGATACGATCTGATATTTGAAATTGAAATTCTCGAATTGGCCTTCGCTTATAACGTCTTTGCCATTTGTGTCTAATTTAACTGAAGCTTGCATCGTCTTATCTTCTTATCATCTATATTTGTGTCATATGTCGAAAAAATCAGGAGAACTCAAATTAAGTGCTCAAGATAGCTGATATGCAAAGAGTGATAATCAAAAATGGGATAAGATGACGAACGCTCAACTGTATATCAGCAGCTAATTCGTCGTCGGATAGATAATACCAACACAGGAGCAGACAAAGGCTTGCCGCTTGAAGTAATGTTTAACACTGTGTCGTTCAAATGTTTCATAAGGCCATAAAACCATAAAAAGTAAAGTTACTGCAAGAAAAAATTTAAGTTTCGAATCATTTTCTATTTTTGAGCGCAAAATAGAAATTGGTCAAAACTTGATTTTACAAAACACAAAACATAGGATTTAATCCACATATAACAAATTGTTTTTAAATATTAATTTAAAAAAATCCACAGAATAAAATATAATTATTGAAATATCGATTTTTACGTGCTAACTTCGCAAAATTGAAAGTTTTATAACTTCTATAACTATAAAATACGATCAGGGACTAATTATGACAGAAGAGAACAAAGCACCGAGCGTGCTAAGAAGCTGTGTAAACGTTTTCAATAAAGTTGCAAAATATACCGCAGCCTCTTTGGCAGCCGCATTCACCGTTGCCGCGCTTACCGTTTCATCCGTTTATACAATCGGCAAAGACCTAGGCACAGACAGCTTCCGTGAATATGGCGAACGTATTGAAATGCCACAAGACATAATAGATGATGTCCCAAATTCTGATGTCATCCGCGTTTACGACGATGGGCTAGGCGGATATTTATATAAAGTTGGTCAGTATACAAATTGGTCCGTAAGCGATGCAATCGCAGAAGCGGATGTCGCAGCTAAAATTGAAGCACAAGATAAAGAAGCCACATCAAGCATTCTTACGCGCGCTGGTATCTGGATAACAACTGGTATACCAAGCTTAATCAAATACTCAGTCACCGTTAAAGATGAACATTTTTCTGAGCATCCACTCAATGCATATGCCCTAAAACTTCCGTCAGAGGACGCATGTCACATTAACGCTCCAAAACGCGTTGAAGATATGGCTGATTTTGCTTATCTAATGACAGGTATATACCCAGAATATATGCGCCAATATCAAGGTGTAGAAACAATCGACCTTCGCACACCAGTTATGCTGCACGAAGCCTCACATTGCAACAACTACCCTGATGCGCGCTCATTACATGATCTATACTCACCTGTATACACCCTTAAAGGTGAAACAAGTGCAGATAGCGAAATGTACAAAACATTAAACAAACATTTTAACGACACGAGTTTTTCAGATTACTGGTATCATGTACGTGCCGTTAGTGCGCTCTCTAGACCATGGAGCTTTGGCGCAAGTCACTCGACATCTCCAATTGCAAAATCACCGCTAAATGATGGCAAAGAATTTGCGGAAGAAGACATTTACGCTGCATATGTGCACTTGAATGTTTTAATCAAAGACATGCAGGCAGATATTCACCCTTATTTTGGTTTCTTCCCAACTACAGGACAGGATATCTACTTCCTTGACACATATGTTAAAGTTTACCAAATTTTGAACAGTGGTAAGTTTGATATTACCGATGCGGCACGCCGCGCTGGTGAAGTTTACCTTGAAGGCGTTCAATATCTTGTGCCTGATGTTAAGAATTTTGATCACACGCAAATTCCATTAGATATCGAGCGTAAGGTTGCGCCTGAAAAACCTAAATCTATTTTAGATAAAGGCCTTGATGCTTTAGGTTTAAGCTAAAGTTAAGCGAGCTACAGACACAAAAAAGGCGCTCGGTTTGAGCGCCTTTTCTTTTATCTTGATATTCAATTACACATTGAAGCGGAACAAAATAACATCACCATCTTTAACGATGTAATCTTTACCTTCTTGGCGCATTTTACCAGTTTCTTTCGCACCAGTTTCGCCTTTGCATGTGATGTAATCATCAAATGCAATTACTTCAGCCTTAATAAAGCCGCGTTGGAAATCAGTGTGAATGACGCCAGCTGCTTGTGGCGCACTGTCGCCTTTGTGGATTGTCCATGCGCGCGCTTCTTTTGGACCTGCTGTGAAATATGTTTGCAAGTTCAACAAGTCAAAACCCGCGCGAATAATTTTATTCAAGCCCGGTTCATCAAGGCCCATATCGGCAAGGAATTCTGTTTTCTCTTCATCGCTTTCAAGTTGCGCGATTTCTGCTTCGATCGCCGCACAGATCACAACGCTATTCGCGCCTTTTTCCTTTGCCATCGCCGCGACTTGCTCGCTCCATTCATTGCCTGTAGACGCATCATCTTCTGATACGTTACAAACATAAAGCACTGGCTTCATCGTCATCAAACCAATTTGACGAGAGAATGTTGCCAAATCAGCTGGCACCTCTGCCTTACGTGCAGGCTCACCGTCTTCCAATAATTTTTTGACGCTTTCCATGAAGGCCAATTGTGCCTTAGCTTCTGAGTCGCCTGACTTCGCCTTACGGCCCATATTGGTGATTTGTTTATCAATCGATTCCAAATCCGCCAAAAGCAATTCTGTCTCGATAATCTCGCTATCACGAATTGGGTCAACGCTGCCTTCAACATGGGTGATGTCGTCATTTTCAAAACAACGTAGCACATAAATAATCGCGTCTGTTTCACGGATATTCGCCAAGAACTGGTTACCAAGGCCTTCGCCCTTGCTCGCGCCCTTAACCAAGCCTGCAATATCAACAAATTCAAGCTGCGCCGGAATGATATTCGCAGAACCTGCAACTTCAGCCAATTGATTTAGGCGTTTATCAGGAATACCCACACGGCCAACATTTGGTTCAATTGTACAGAACGGATAATTGGCCGCCTGCGCCGCAGCTGTTGCGGTTAGCGCGTTAAATAGAGTTGATTTACCAACATTCGGCAAGCCGACAATACCACAGTTAAAACCCATAAATTCACCTTATAGTTACGTTATTTCATATCCAGAGCGACATTACTCATGAAGCGCTCATGATCGCCGTTTAGAATTAAGCCAAAATGGTCACTCTGTACAGCCAAAATTTTCTCAACCCAGCCGTCACGCTCCGCTTTGGCAAAGTCACTTAAGACATAGCCATGGACGCGGTCTTTATGCCCCGGGTGGCCGATGCCCATGCGGACACGCCAATAATCCTTATTTGGCAAATGGCTATCTAATGATTTTAAACCATTATGTCCGCCTGTGCCGCCGCCTTTTTTGACGCGAAGTTTTGATGGTTCTAAATCCAACTCGTCATGAATTGTGCAAATATGATCTGGCGCGATTTTATAAAATTTTGCAGCTTCCTGCGCCGCGCGGCCTGATTCATTCATATAGGTCTCAGGCTTCAGCAACAGGACTTTTTGACCGTCAATTTGCCCTTCAGAAATTTGTCCTTGGAATTTTTTCTTCCATGGGCCAAAGCTGTAATCATACGCCAACGCATCCACGGCCATAAAGCCAATATTATGACGGTTTTTTTCGTATTTCTGTCCGGGATTACCTAAACCAATGACAAGCCACATAATTTACCTCTCAAAAATAAGAAAGCAGGACATATTTAAAATCTGCCCTGCTTTCATAAAATTCGTCAGAAGGAATAATTAAATTATTCTTCAGAAGCTTCTTCTGCTTCGCCTTCGCCTTCAGCTTCACCTTCAGCTGAACCTTCAGCCGCTGATGCACCTGCAGCAGACGCCATCGCACGAGAAGCAACAAGTGTCATGATCGTGTAGTCACGATCTGTATCCGCGAATTCCGCGCCAGTTGGTAGAACTGCGTTTGAGTAACGTGCTGTATCACCAACATTTAGGCCAGCCAAGTTCACTTCGATTTCCGAAGGAATGCTCTTCGCAGAACATACAAGGTCAACAGTGTGACGAACCATGTTCAATACGGCTTTGCGCTGAATGCCTGGGCACTCTTCTTGGTTGATGAACTTAACAGGTACAGAAACAACGATTTTCGTTTTATCTGTAACGCGTAGGAAGTCCACGTGCATTACTTTGTCGCTTACAGGGTGTGTTTGAACATCACGTGCAAGAACAACTTCTTTTTTGCCTGCAACTTCGATTTCACAAAGTTTTGTGAAGATACCACCTTTGTGGTATTCGATAGTCATGTCATGTGCAGATATTGCGATCGGTGCAGGCTCTTGTTTACCGCCGTAAATAACAGCAGGTATCTTGTCTTCACGACGTAGAGCGCGTGCGACCCCCTTACCGGCACGGTCTCTTGCTTCAGCAGCAAGTGCGTAGTTTGTTGTTACCATAGTCTTTTCCTTTATTGCTTTGGTTACATTTTGCTTCTCCTCTATACCTCCAGGGGGGACAATAGGATCTTAGAAGCCGTGTGAATAAACAGCATTTAGATAAAAAATGCAAGAATTAAATGCAACCTTAGCCGTTAAGTAAGACTAATTAAACAAAACCGAAATTGAGCGGTCTTCGTGGATGCGGCGAATGGCTTCTGCCATAAGCGGCGCAACGGAGAGCTGACGGATTTTTGAAGAGTTTTTAATGGCATCTGTCGCTTGAATGGTGTTACTCACCACCAAAGTCGACAAACCCGACTTTTCAATGCGGTCAACGGCTGGGCCTGACAATACGCCATGCACAACATAAGCATGCACTTCAGCCGCGCCTTTTTCGATTAAGGCATCCGCGGCATTACACAATGTGCCTGCCGTATCAATGATGTCATCAACCATTACACATTTTTTGCCTTTAATATCACCAATGACATTCATGACCTCAGATACATTGGCATGTTCACGGCGTTTATCAATAATAGCCAAAGATGCGCCAAGGCGTTTTGCATATGCACGCGCACGGACAACGCCGCCCACATCTGGGCTGACGATACAAACATCTTCGCCGCGGCCTTGCTGTGTTTCCATGTCAGGAATAAAGACCGGTGAACACATAAGATTATCGGTCGGAATATCAAAGAAGCCTTGAATTTGACCCGCATGCAAATCCATCGCCAAAACGCGGTTTGCACCCGCGCAGGTAATCAAATTCGCAACAAGCTTAGCTGAAATTGGCGAACGTGCTGATGTTTTGCGGTCCTGACGGGCATAGCCATAATATGGCATAACCGCGGTAATACGCTTAGCTGAACTGCGGCGCAAAGCATCGATAATCACCAACAATTCCATTAAATTGTCATTGGCAGGAAATGATGTGGACTGAATGACAAAGGCGTCTTCCCCACGGATATTTTCGTTAATTTCAACGAAAATTTCATTATCCGAAAACCGTTTAATGGTCGAGTTTGTTAGAGGAATGCCGAGCTCTTCGGCGATGGACTGAGAAAGGCTAAGGTTTGAATTACCAGCAATCAGTTTCATTGTCATGACCTGTATGTCTATTTCCGCGCAAAATTACAAAACTGATATTACGCATATATTAGAAAAATTCAACCAAAGAATCAGACAAAAAGAAAAGCCCTGCCAGAGCAGAGCTTTTATGCGAATTAAATGTTTGTTCTAATTACAGTCCACAGCCAGACTTTGAATTACTATAAACCTGTGTTGATCGTGTCGGATCACCCTTTGGAATAATAACAGCATCAGATGGCGAACAATTGCCATTCACATCTGGTGTTATTGGGTTATACGGGTCTAGGCCTGTTGCCTGTGTTGTCCCACCAAGTTCAAATGCCCCAACTAAATTCATGATTACGCTCCTTATATCCTCGTACTATATAACTAAGCCCTATACTATCTGGTAAATGTAAATATTACCTTAATGTATAGCGCTTTTATTCAGTTTGTTTGTTCAGCAAGACTTCAGCCTGCAAATGCGCGCCAAATTCATTATAGAATTTCAAGGCAACAACGGTCATCGCCATAACGGTTGAAATGCTATTCCAAAATACAATTGAATAAACTGGCGCCATTAAACCATATGCCACCCAAAGAATACCTGCGACAACGCCCATCAAATATTTACTATAGGATAAGGCTTCTGTTTCTTTGGTTTTTAAAATTTTGATGATTTGCGGCAGGCAGCCACCTACACCCATGGTTGATGCTAAAAAAGCTATAAGTTCTAATTCCATGTCACTTTACTCCACTATCTTAGGAGCAAGCTTAAAGCACGGATGTTAAGATTATCTTATCATGATCACGCTTGCTTGACGGCCGTAATCACTTTGGCCTTCATGTGTGGCGCGGCGGTAAGAGAAAAAATCATCCTTGAGGCTGTAAGTATCGAGCCCCAGATCAAAGATCTGTTTTACGCCTACCTTAGCCAAACGCGCCATCACATAGGCTGGTAAGTCGAATTGTAACTTATCAGGGTTTTGTCCTTCACTGAAAAAGCGTTCGGATGTTTCATCCCCATCAAGGAATGGCGCTGCGAATTCCATACTGACTTCATAGCTCTTTTTCTGTATGGCGGGGCCAATGCAGGCTTGAACAGTGGTTAAGTCGGCTTCTAAATGCTGCATGGCGGCTAGGGTCGATTCAATTATACCTTTTAGCGCCCCGCCCCATCCTGCATGCGCTGCGCCGATAACTGGTGCGTTATTGCTTTTACGCGCGGCGAAAAGTATTGGTACGCAATCCGCTGTCATCACCGCGATGGGCATATTGGGTTGATCTGTAACCAAAGCATCTGCATCTGGCGCTTCGCTTTCGCTATCATAATCCCCCGTCACGACAAGGCAATCACGCCCATGGACTTGTTTAACGGTATAGATTTCCATTAAATCTCGATTTAACTGCGTCGCAATACGGCGGCGGTTCTCATGAATATGGTTTGGCTTATCACCTGATTGATAGCTGATATTCAAGCTATCATATGGCGCGGGACTGACGCCGCCATTCTTACCGAAGAAACCATAGGTGAAAGCATTATCCTGCGCTTTAAATTGCGGTAATTCGATTTTGGTTAAGTTACTCATAAAATTGGCACTCCATTTACCCCATGTGAAAATGCCACCACGCGGAATAACTCGCCCATTTGATCCTTGGCGGTTAGGCGTTGATAGGCATTATAAATATCTTCGGCTTTATCAGCTGCAGCATTTTGGACAAGCGCCTGTGCGCGCTGCCCGATGCCAAGGTGATGCAAGAAATCTCCTTGGGTCATTGTGCCCTGTGGCGTGCAGCCTGCATCTGTTGCCACTTGTTTCACACGGAAGAAATCAACATGTGAGGTTAAATCCGCACTGCCTGGCTTTTTAAGTGGGTCAGTATAGGCATGGTCGCGCATGGCTTGGAATGTATCGCCGACCGCATCCACAACATCATGTCCGTAATCGATAAATAAAGCTGCGCCGCTACGTGTTTTGATAAAGGCGCATATGTCCCGAATATACGCATCGCGTTCAGGTGATACTTCGATAATTTCATTTTGTTCTGGTGGGGTTTTACGCTCGGCGATTATATCCGTTAATTCCGTGCGCGCAGGGATTAAACCATATTGAAGCTTATCATCATCACTTAAACCGATGACACGCTCCATCCAGCCTTTGTCGGTTAGCACGCAATGGTGAATAGGCAGTGCATCAATAAATTCATTGCCGATAACCACTGCGGGGGCGCCATCATAATCACTATCCGCAGCAATTTCGTTTAAATGTGATGCCCAGCGCCGCGTTCCGTCAAAACCAACGGCATCGATGGCCGCCGCTTGTTTTTGAGCTAATGTCGGGCTTTTTTCAATGAAGGTGATGGATAAGGCCTGATGCAGCCCATTAACATGCCGCGTGGCGCGTAATAAATCCGCCATTAATGTCCCGCGGCCAGGGCCACATTCAATTAAGTTCAAACGCGCGGGCTGCCCCATATTTTGCCATAGCAAAGCAAGCCACATGCCGACCATTTCCCCAAACATTTGTGAAATTTCAGGCGCGGTGACAAAATCCCCCGCGCCACCAAATGGGTCACGGGTGACATAGTAACCATATTGCGGATGGGTTAAGCATAGATCCATATAACGGGCTAAATCCATTGGCCCATCATGACGAATTGTGTTTTTGATGATTGTGTCTAAATCACTCACGCGCGCGCCTTACAAATCAGGCCAAGGAGTATTGCCGCAAGCAGCATCGAGCCACTCAAAATCTGCCCCATAGAGAACATATCCCAATACAGGCCAATCTGTGGATCAGGCTGACGCACATATTCAACCATGAAACGGAAGACGCCGTAACCTGCCAAAAATATTGCCGCCAATAAACCAGGGACTTTCTGAACTGGCTTTAAACGCGCACAAGCAAATAGAATGAGGAACAAGACAATCCCTTCCAACCCTGCTTCATAAAGCTGTGAAGGATGGCGCGGTTGATTATCAACAAAGCCAAAGATCATCCCCCACTCGCCATTAGTCGGGCGACCGAATAATTCACCATTAATGAAATTTGCTAAACGGCCAAAGAATAAACCTATCGGCGCGGCGCACGCGACGAAGTCCGCAAGACGCAGGACCGATAGATGTTTAAGCTTACAAAAGGCGAGCATCGCGATGGACATACCAATTAAGCCACCATGGAAAGACATGCCCCCCTGCCATATCTGCAAAGCTTGTAATGGGTTATCAGCATAATAGGCCCAGTTATAGAACAATACATAGCCAATACGTCCACCTAAGACGACACCGAGCACCGCCCAAACGAGGAAATCATCAATAATCTCTTTCGTAAAGACCACATTGAGTGCGAATTTTTTGGTGAGATAAATGATATATTGCCAGCCAAGCAAAAAGCCCGTGAGATAAGCAAGCGCATACCAGCGAATATCCAGACCGAATACTGAAAAAGCGACCGGATGAATATCAGGAAAATTTACAATCATGATTTATATCACTAACGCGTTTATTCGTATTGATCCTTAGATGACAGATAATTCTGTACGTAATCACGGATACCGTCTTCAAGTTCAGTAAACGGTTTATCGTAACCCACTTCACGCAATTTCGTCATATCCGCTTCAGTGAAATATTGATATTTGCCCTTTAGCTGTTGTGGCATATCGATGTAGTTTATTTTCTCTGGCTTGTTCGCCGCTTTGAATACACTGACAGCCAAGTCTTTAAAGCTACGCGCTTTACCTGTACCCACGTTAAAAATACCGCTGACATCTTTGTGGTCATACATCCAGAGCATAACATCAACACAGTCTTTCACGTAAACGAAGTCACGCAATTGACCGCCATCACCATATTCAGGATGATCTGATTTAAATAGCTTCGCTGCGGCGCCCGCCATGACAGGTTCAAACAGTTTACAGACAACCGACATCTGGTCACCCTTATGATATTCATTCGGGCCATAAACGTTGAAGAATTTTAAGCCAACCCATTGTGGTGGAATTGGTTCACGCACCACATTGTCTGATTCATAGATCAAACGGGATACGCGGCGGTCGAATACATGCTTAGACCAACCATATGGATTTAATGGGCGGAGTTGTTCTAACCCTTCTGGGCGTTCATCGTCTTTAAAGCCATATTCACCGCCGCCATATGTTGCCGCTGATGATGCATAAATAAAACGCACATCATGCACACCACACCATTTCCACAAATTACGTGGCAAGGTGAAGTTTGTTTCGATGATCAGATCCGCGTCTTTTTCCGTTGTTGATGAAATTGCACCCATATGGAAGATGGCTTCAATCTCGCCCTTATGCTGATCTAGATATTCAAAAAGATTCTCTGGCTTCACAACATCACGCAATGCGCGTTTAGAAATGTTTTTCCATTTGTCAGCGCTACCAAGCCAGTCACAAACGACAATATCGCCTACGCCCTTACGCTCAAGCGCGGCAACTAAAACTGAACCAATAAAACCTGCACCACCGGTGACAATAATCATGACTATATCCTCTCAAAGGGGAGCGTTAAAAATCTGTACGCTAGTATAAACATGGCTGCTGGTTAATTTCTGCCCCAAATAAGCAGTTATGCACAGCGTTAAGCCGAGTCCCAAAAATTATTTACACTATCCACAGATTTAATTTGCGGACTCGGCTTGCAAAGACTCGGCAGAGGATGTTAGGAGTCCATCATTCATTTATTAAAGACGGACGAGTAACGAATATGCTGAACACAGATTCTAAATTTCTGGATGGTGTTGCAAAAGCTGCAGGAAGTGCCGCAGGCATCGCCAATAGTCTTCGCCAGCAAATTCAAGATGACATGCGTGGTTGGGTTGAAGAACGCCTAAAACGTATGGATTTAGTCCGCCGCGATGAATTTGACCGCGTTGAAGCCATGCTGGTTAAAACGCGTCAAGAGCAGGAAGACATGCTCAAACGTATTGAAGCCTTAGAACAAGGCAAAAAAGTTAAGAAGTAACATCAATTCTAAAGAGTAAAGTATACGCCGATGCATATTTTAGACGACGCCCAAAACCCAATGAACACAGTTGAAGAGATTCTAAACGCACAAGGATGGGATTTCGAACGCTTAAATGAAGATGAAATTTTGCTTCAGGTTTCTGGCGATAACGGCAATTACGATTTGCAATTCACATGGCAAGAATCAGTCAGCGCGCTGCAAATGTCGATCAAAACTGATATTCAATATAGCCAATATCAATATAGCGATGCAGCGTCAGTCATTAGCGCGATTAACAGCAAAATGTGGCTTGGTCACTTTGAAATTTCACAAGACCAACTGTGCCCAACATTCCGCTACGCATGTTTCATGCGCGGTATGACCAGCTTTAACGGCGCAGATTACCTTGCCGACATCATGGAAGTTGCGCTTCTGTCATGTGAAAAACACTATGCGCAGCTTTATGCCGTTCTTGAAAAAGAAGACGACGCGTCAAGCCACGTATTCGGTGAAGAAAACTATAACCTCGCCTATCTAGCTACAGCAGGTAACGCTTAAATCCATTTGGAGCACTATGATCACCCCACAGCCTCGCACAGATAAGTTGACTATTACACTAATCGGCTGCGGCAATATGGGTGGAGCAATGATACGCGGCTGGCTACAGGCAAATATCATACAGCAAGCCTATATTTATAACCATGAGCCCCTCGCTGATGATTTAATGGCGCATGGGCAAATTCATTTCGCGCCAGATTTTAGCGCCCTTGCCGATCATCTGAATCAAAGCGACCTACTGATCCTTGCCATTAAGCCACAAGGCATGGCGGATTTAATGACGGATATTTCCGCGCATATTCCTGATGCCCTGCCTGTGTTAAGTGTCGCGGCAGGCTTATCGCATGCTTTCTTTGCCGCTTATATCGGCGCGGCGCATCCTTTCATACGCGTGATGCCAAATACACCTGCCGCGATCGGTCAGGGTATGAGCGGCGCTTATGCGACCCCATCCGTAAGTGATGACAGCAAGTCCGCTGTTAATGCACTACTTAGCGCGATTGGCGCATATATCTGGATTAATGATGAAACGCAGATGGATGCTATCACCGCCGTGTCTGGTAGCGGCCCAGCTTATATATTCCATTTTATTGAGGCACTTACAAATGCCGCGAAAGCCTTGGGCTTTGATGACAGCAGCGCCACAACCCTCGCCCGTCAAACAGTGATTGGCGCAGCATCCCTCGCCGCGGCGCAGCCTGATGTTGACGCAACGACACTACGCAAAAACGTAACAAGCCCCGGCGGCACGACCGAGGCTGGTTTAAAAGTATTGATGCAAAATGAGCAAGGCAATCTAGAACAACTCCTCACCGCAACCGTCAAAGCCGCCGAAGCCCGCGGTAAGGCCTTGGGTAAGGCTTAATTACATCTTATCAAATTTATTTTGTGGCGGTTTTTGTTCTTCGGCTAATAAGTGATCTAAAACGCCTTTTGTTAACGCCATACAGGGCGCAGCCACAACTGAGGTTATAATCGCCGTGTTCAAGAAAAGTGGCGAAGTCACAATTGCAAAACTACGGTCCAATCTCTTTTCACCATCTAGATTTAACACACCATCCAAATAACTGCTTTTCTTCCCATCAAATAACTTTACAAATTCTTTGCCTTCTTTGATGCATTCTTTAGGAACAATTGCCGCCGCATTATACATACTGCTTAGCACTGTCTTTCCGTCTTTATTTCTTTTGAATAAACTTGCCATAATGGCGCTCCCTAATATTTATTTTGTATCTAAATGTTTTTTTACACAGCGCTCACCGTTATGTCAACACGGCACTAATTTTAGATTGACTTTTCCAGTTGAGAATGATTATTATTTGAGCCATTATAAAAAATAAAAAAAACGTAACTGAACAGGACAGACCATGCCATATGATTGCAATTGCCACGGCATTAATTTTCAAAAAGAATTCGCAGATGCAGCTGAGACAAAACAGCGCGTTGAAGATGCTTTAGACAAGACATTCACTGATATTGGTCAAAGCGTTCCTGAAGATAAAACCGCGCTACGTGAAGCCCTATTGGCAGATGGCGGTGCACTTTATGAAGTTTTCTACGTCAACTTGCTCGACCGTAAGCCAGGCTGCATGCGCGCCTGTACCAATACATTAATGTATATTCTTTCACATGCGGGGGAAGATATTGACGATAGCCAGTTTATAGAGCTTCGTAATACAAGTATCCCTGATGATGTTGAAGATGCAGCGACAGAGCGCCGCGAAATTCAACGTCAACGCCGCAATATGGCGCCTTAGTCAAACAGTTTTTATCGGCTTAATGCACCTGCTGCCAATGGCTTAAAGCGTGCCACATAATATGGTGGCTTGCCTTCTTCCTTACCGCCATTTAGTAGCGGTGATTTATGCAGTTGGTTGATGGTGATGTATAGATAACCATCTGGACCAAAGGCAAAACCATCAACCCATTTCAGGCGCTCGTCTTGCAAATAAGGTTTTGTTTCGCCGTTTGAATCCATAACGACAATCGCGTTATGTTCAAGGTCACCCATATAGATATTCCCTGCCGCATCAATGGTCATGCCATCGCTTGCTGGCTTCTTACCAACGGGAACAAGCTTTTCAGCCAAGTCTTCTTCGCTGAGTTCTTCGTCCAATAGATGATAGGTGCGGATTTTATAAACCATGCCCTCACCCATTGGTGCAAGATAGAACCAGCTGCGCAGTGGCAGCAATGTAATCGGGTTCAGACCCGCCTTAACAACGCTACCGTCTGCGGCATGAATTTCTTGTCCATCGACTTTTACAGGCGCATCTGTCGGCATCAAAGCGGGATGCGAATCAAGTAAGCGGCGTGTGTACCCTGTTAACTGCCCCATGGTTAAAATTGCAGGACGCGCAGGTTTAGCTAAATCCGCCTGCCCCATATCCGCGACATAGAAATAACGTTTTGTCCAATCGACCGTTAAATCTTGGAAAAAGCTTTGCGGCGTGGTGACGTGGTTCGGGATGTAATAAGTATCAGCCAAAATTTCATTGGTCATGTCCCATGAAACAATTTTAGCTTGGTGTTCAGGGCTGCCA
The DNA here is from genome assembly GCA_030147745.1 of Alphaproteobacteria bacterium. Taxonomy (GTDB): domain Bacteria; phylum Pseudomonadota; class Alphaproteobacteria; order Micavibrionales; family Micavibrionaceae; genus UBA2705. The sequence continues at coordinate 15,912 of JASBUS010000092.1, read as the reverse complement.
AGATCAAGTATGAACATTTCATCTTCAAATGTAACGGAAAGGCCAATTGCGGCCGTCATGCCCTTACCTTGTTTATCTGGCTTGGTTGACCAATCTTCGTTTGGATATGGCTTAACCGAACCGTCAGGCAATAATTCAACCAATGCATATTTATAATGATCAACAGGATGCGTTGTTAGAAATATACGACCATCTTGCGATAGCGCGATATTCGCAGGGCGGAAATCAAGTTCAGCGACAATCTCAAGCTTTGGCGGCTCTGTATTGTTATAGCTATATTTTTGAACCATAAGAGATTCGTCTTTTTGTTTTAACAAATCATCCATGGTGACATTGCTCTGCGCAAAAGCGTGCAGCGGCATAATGATTAAGACGAATAAAGCGAATAAAGTAGATGTATATTTCATGCTATTTCCCTGTATACACATATAATCTTGCGTATAAAACTTAGTGCTGCTTGCATGTTAAGGCAAGCTATGGCAGGAATAAAGCATATTATGAGGACCTAACAAATAACTTGGGAATACTATGCGAAAACTATTACTATTGGTTTGGAGTTTAATTATGACCGCTAGCAGCGCTGCTTACGCAGATACAGACAAAGAAAATCTACTTTACCTTGACCTTGATTACGGCCGTGTCGAAATCAAATTACTTCCTGACATTGCCCCGAATCATGTGGAACGTATTAAAAAGCTTACACGTGAAGGTTTCTATGATGGCATCGTTTGGCACCGTGTGATTAGCGGCTTTATGGCGCAATCAGGTGACCCGACAGGTACAGGCACTGGTGGTTCTGGTCTGCCAGACCTTAAGGCAGAATTTAGCGATTATAACTATGGTCGCGGTACAGTCGGTATGGCACGTGCAGGACACCCTGATTCAGCGAACTCACAATTCTTCATTTGTTTTGATGATGCAAGCTTCCTTAACGGTCAATACACTGTTTGGGGTCAAGTTGTTGAAGGCATGAAATATGTCGACATGATCGAAAAAGGTGAGCCACCTGCAAACCCAGACAAAATTATCAAAGCAAGCATTGCTGCAGACCTTGCAGAATAATGTGCTGATAAAAACATCGTTTCGATTAAGGCCAGTGTTAAACTGGCCTTTTTTATATTAAATTACTCTCATCATGATCTAGACCATTATTTATGACGAGAGGGGTTTATAATATGAGCATTGATAAAGACTGGTGGAAAGGCGCCGTAATTTACCAAATCTATCCACGTAGTTATTGCGATTCATCTGGCAATGGCACGGGTGATTTACCGGGCATTACGGGTAAGATGGATTATATTGCCTCACTTGGTGTTGATGCGATCTGGCTTTCTCCATTCCAAAAATCCCCTATGAAGGATTTTGGTTATGATGTGTCTGATTATTGTGATGTTGATCCCCTCTTCGGTGATTTGTCAGACTTTGATGCTTTCGTCAGCGCCGCGCATGATCATGGCATAAAAGTCATTATTGATATGGTGCTTTCACATACATCTGACCAACATCCATGGTTTGATGAAAGCCGCCAAAGCCGCGACAATCCAAAATCCGATTGGTATGTCTGGGAAAATCCAAAGGCTGATGGCACAGCGCCGAATAACTGGTTATCCGTTTTTGGCGGCAGTGCATGGCAATATGATTCCCATCGCGGGCAATATTATCTGCACAGTTTCCTGACATCGCAGGCCGATTTAAACCTGCATAATCCTGACGTGCAAGATGCTGTGCTTGATGCCTGCCGTTTTTGGTTGGAACGCGGCGTCGATGGTTTCCGCCTTGATGCGATGTCACATTATTTCCATCACCTAAGCTTACAAGACAACCCTGCGGCTGAAGCGAATTTTGGCAATACGCAGCTTGACCATCTTGACCCGTATAACATGCAATATCACAAATTTGATAAAGCGCAGCCAGAAGTCTATGACTTCCTTAAACGCATCCGCAGTCTGATGGATGAATATAATGCGACGATGACCGTTGGTGAAGTGGGTGAAGATGATCCATTGCGCGCATCTGGCCGTTATACCGCTGGCGATTCGATGCTGCACACCTGTTACAATTTGTCGCTGATGGTTGGTCAGGACAAAAAACTAACCGCGGAGACCATTCGTGAACCGCTTGAATATTATGAAGCGTTAGACGAAGCCGGCTGGCCTGCATGGGCGTTTTGTAACCATGATGTGGTCCGCGTGGTATCCCGCTGGGGTAAACAAAATAACGGTGAATTTAACCCCAACTTCGCCAAGATGCTGATTGCACTGCTGACATCATTACGCGGCACAGTCTTCATCTATCAAGGTGAAGAACTTGGCCTACCCGAAGCAGAGCTTGCCTATGAAGATTTGCAAGACCCATGGGGCATTTACCTTTATCCGAAATGGCAAGGCCGCGATGGCTGCCGTACGCCGATGATTTGGTCAGCTGATGCGAAGACTAATTTTGGTTTTTCAACGCATACAGTAAAACCATGGCTGCCGATATCTGATAAACATATTGGTAAAGATGCCGCGACGCAGGATCAAGACCCGAATTCAGTATTGAACTTCACACGTGCCTTTTTGCAAAAACGCAAAACCTTGCCTGCACTTGTTAAGGGGGATATTCGCTTTGTTGAGACAGGCAGTGATACCCTCCTCGCTTTCACGCGCAGCTATGAAGGACAGCATGTGGAATGCATATTCAATTTTGCGGATCATGCGCAAAGCTTTAATGGGAAAGAGATTGCAGCCTTTGGCGCGGTGTTTGATACCAATAAGGCGCTCGCCGCATAAAGAAAGACAAAAAAAAGAGCGGCCATTGCGCCGCTCTTTTTTATTTATTCTGCACCTAATTTCTGGCTGACTTTTTGCTGGCCTAAATCATCTTCATCTTCATCCGCATCATCCTGAGCGGTTTCTTCAAAGTCATGAATGGAATCGAATGCTTCTTCGCGGCCAGCTAACTCATTAAAGCCTTCGATTTCTTCATCTTTCACGACCAAGGCCTGTGCCACAGCATGAATTTTTTGAATAACGCGATCCATGCGCTCTTCGTTATCTAGTGGGTCTGGCGATTCCACACGAAGATATGCATCGGTTTCATCAAAGATAAACACAAAATTTGAACGCTGCATATTTGAAACGATTTCCAATGCTTTCAAACGATCTGGCGTTAAGAAGGTTTCTAAACGTGCCGCAACGCCTGCGCGCGCTAATGGCTGTTCTTTCCATTTCACATCTTTCGGTAACGGCCATTTTTTCGGCAAACCCAAATTTGTGACAAATGGTGTGAAGTGACGGCTAGCGATTACACCTTCCGTTGGCATATTTGGTTTCAAAACAAATTGAATAATGGTGCGATATTGTACGCCGCGGCCATCAGGCATCGCCTGACGTTCAGAGAATATTTGCAGCGGCAAACCTTTATACATGCCTTCAATATCAGGCGACTGTAAAATCTTTCGATTACTGACTTTAAGCTTATTCTTCGCTGCGAATGATTTCCATACAGCTTTCTGCTTAATCAGAATCGCATATGTCCAGAATGTCAAAACAAGTATTGAGAGTGCTAGAACCAGCCAAATAATAAGCCAAACCACTATAGATACCTTCCTAAATTATAACCTGTTTTAAGGATAGTTAGCCTTGCACAATTTTGCAATGGATAAGTTTCAGTGCCACCTTGTCCATTTAAGCGCGGCGCAGGATAATACGCGCATGGCAAATTATATTTTCAAACGACTATTGCTTCTTCTTCCAACGCTGCTCGGCATCATGCTGGTCAGCTTTGTGATTATTCAGTTCGTCCCTGGCGGCCCTGTTGAGCGCATGATCGCGGAATTGCAGGGACATAATACGAGCGCGACCTCAAGCTTCGCAGGCGGCGGCAGTGACATTAGCAGCGCGGCAGGTCAAAGCGGCGGCAGCGCCGCGACATCTGCCTATAAAGGCGCACAAGGTTTAGACCCTGAATTTATCAAAGAATTAGAAGCGATGTATGGCTTTGATAAGCCTGCCTATATTCGCTTTTTCGATATGGTGATTAATTATTTACGTTTTGACCTTGGTACAAGTTATTATCGCGACATTGATGTATTGGGCCTTGTCCTTGAAAAAATGCCCGTATCAATCTCGCTCGGCCTATGGTCGACATTGATCATCTATTTAGTATCCATTCCACTCGGCATTAAAAAAGCCGTCAAAGATGGCCAAGCTTTCGATATGTGGAGCAGCGCATTTATCTTTATCGGCTATGCTATTCCATCCTTTATGTTTGCGATTTTGCTGATCATCCTTTTCGCAGGTGGGCGTTATTTAGAATGGTTTCCACTTCGGGGCTTAGTGTCAGACAACGCCGATGATATGAACTTTATTCAGCTTGCCCTCGATTACGCATGGCATATGGTTTTGCCAACCGCAGCGATGGTAATTAGCGGCTTTGCGAGCCTCACCATGCTGACGAAAAACTCATTCCTTGATGAGATTAATAAGCAATATGTTCTAACGGCGCGCGCCAAAGGTTTAAAAGAAAAAGACGTTCTTTATAAGCATGTCTTCCGCAATGCGATGCTGATTGTTATTGCGGGCTTCCCTGCGGCTTTTGTCTCGATCTTCTTTACTGGGTCATTGTTGATTGAGGTAATCTTCTCCCTTGATGGGCTTGGCCTGCTTGGTTATGAAGCCATCATCAACCGTGATTATCCTGTGGTCTTAGGTACGCTTTATTTTTATGCGTTAATTGGTTTGGCCATGGCGATTCTTCGTGACGTTGTTTATGTTATGGTTGACCCACGTATTGATTTCGAGGCGCGCACATGATTTTATCCCCGATCACACAACGCCGTCTTGCATTATTCAAGGCTAACAAACGTGGCTATTACAGCTTCTGGCTCTTTATTGCCCTATTCTTTATTTGCCTCGGCGCGGAATTTATCGCGAATGATAAACCGTTATTGGTTAAATATGATGGTGCATATTATTTCCCGACATTTGTGGAATATCCTGAAACGACCTTTGGTGGTGACTTTGAAACCGCGACAGATTATCGCGATAGTTTCGCTAAAGAGCTAATCGAAGAAAAAGGTTGGATGGTTTGGCCGCCAATCAGGTTTTCTTACAACTCAATCAATTATGACTTATCACAACCTGCCCCCGCCCCACCAGATATGGTGAATATATTAGGCACGGACGATCAAGGGCGCGATGTTTTTGCGCGTATGCTTTATGGCTTCCGTATATCCATTCTGTTCGGTTTAATTTTGACGTTATGCAGTTCAGTGATTGGCATTATTGCGGGCGCGTTTCAAGGTTATTATGGCGGCAAGACAGATTTGATCATGCAGCGTTTGATTGAGATTTGGTCGTCTCTACCAAGCCTTTATATCTTGATCATTTTCTCAGCGATGTTCGTGCCGGGTTTTTGGACATTACTTTTGATCTTGCTGCTTTTCTCATGGGTGCGCTTGGTTGACCTTGTCCGTGCGGAATTTTTACGGGCACGTAATTTTGAATATGTACGCGCAGCGAAGGCGCTTGGCGTATCGAACCTAACCATTATGTATCGTCACGTTTTACCAAATGCGATGGTCGCGACATTGACCTTCATGCCGTTTATTTTGACGGACTCAATTGTTGCTTTGACCAGTTTAGATTTCCTTGGCCTTGGGATGCCGCCGGGTTCAGCCTCGATTGGCGAATTGCTGAAACAAGGTAAAAACTATGTGAAGGAAGCGCCATGGATTGGTATGACGGCCTTTGCTTCGCTTGCTATCATGCTGACCCTTCTCACCTTCATTGGTGAAGCGGTGCGTGATGCCTTTGACCCACGTAAAAATATTCATTAAAGGACGACGGTCATGAGCACAGATGTAAAAGAAAATGATGTCCTACTGCAAATCAACGACTTGTCGATTAGCTTTCGCAATGGCAAACAAGTTACGGATGCCGTTAAAAACGTAAATCTCACCATCAAAAAAGGTGAAACCCATGCTTTGGTTGGGGAATCTGGGTCAGGTAAATCCGTCACGGCTTTGGCGATGATGCGCCTGCTTACACCGTCAGCATCCTTCCCGAATGGTGAAATTCTTTACAAGGGGCAGAATGTTCTCGCCCTGCCTGAAAAAGATTTGCGTAAGTTGCGCGGTGATGAAATCGGCATGATTTTCCAAGAGCCTTTAACATCGCTAAACCCGCTTCACACCATTGAAAAGCAAATTGGCGAAGTGATTAAACTGCACGATAATTTGGATGGTGCGGCGCTGCGTGAACGCGTCAAAGAATTGCTTGATATGGTGCAATTACCGCGGCTAAAAGAACGTATGAAGGCTTACCCGCATGAATTATCAGGCGGGCAGCGTCAGCGCATTATGATTGCGATTGCGCTCGCCAATAAACCTGACCTGTTGATTGCGGATGAACCAACCACAGCGCTTGATGTGACGGTACAGGCACAAATCCTTGATCTGCTTGAAGAATTACAAAGCGCGCTTGGTATGGCGATGTTGATGATTACCCATGACCTGCCCGTTGTACAAAAATATGCCGACCATGTCAGCGTCATGCAGCATGGCCATATTATTGAGAGCAATGCGACAAGCGCGTTGTTTGATGCACCAAAGGCGGATTACACCAAAAAACTGATTAATTCCATTCCATCAGGGGATGCACCGCCGCGCGATATGAGCAAAGATCATCCGCGCATTATTGATGCCGAAAATATGAAGGTCTATTTCCCGCTCAGCAAAAACTTCTTCGGCAAGCCAACCAAATTTGTGAAGGCCGTTGATGATATTTCCTTCCATCTCGACCAAGGGGAAACTTTAGGTATTGTTGGGGAATCTGGTTCAGGAAAAACCACGCTTGGTTTGGCGATTTTACGTTTGATAAATTCAGATGGCAAAATCGTTTTCTGCGGTCAGGATGTAAATGCGCTAAATAGACAAAAGCTGCGTAATTTACGTCAAGATATGCAGATTGTTTTCCAAGACCCGTTTGGTTCACTCTCCCCACGTATGAGCGTTGGACAAATTATTGCCGAAGGTCTGCGTGTCCATCAACCGAAGATGAGCCAAAGCGAACGTGATGCGGCCGTGATTGACGCGCTTAAAACCGTTGAACTTGACCCAGATACACGTCACAGATTCCCGCATGAATTTTCAGGTGGTCAGCGCCAACGTATTTCGATTGCCCGCGCCTTAGTTTTAAAACCGAAACTATTAGTACTTGATGAACCGACATCGGCATTGGATGTATCGATCCAATCGCAAGTTATTGAGCTGTTGCGCAAGTTACAGCAGACGCATAACCTGTCTTATATTTTCATCAGTCATGATTTACGCGTTGTGCGCGCCCTTTCTCACCGCATCATCGTCATGAAAAACGGACAAGTGGTTGAAAGCGGCGAAGCACAAAAGGTATTCGATAACCCGCAGGAAGAATATACGCAGCAATTGTTAAAAGCTGCGCTCTATTAAATTTGCACTCAAGCTAGAAGTGGCAAGGCAATAACAGGCTGTGGTTTTGTAATAGCCTCAGGACTTTTCCCGCGCATATCGACATTATGGTCGGCTAATACAGGTTCATTGGCCGCTAGGTTCTGTGCGACGTAATCTAGATAACGCTGCACATCTGCTTCGCTATATTGCGCGCGGGTATTAAATTCGGCGAGGTCTTTGATCTTGTTAATTTCGTTTTCATAGCCATGTGGCTCTAAATAAAATTCTGTTTGATCAACCGTGATGTCCATTGCATGGATAAAGGCACGCGTTGCTGTGTTACAGTTTTTACGGTTTTCTGTGACATAGGATACTGGCGTATAGAATAAATCCATATTATTGATTTTTCCGCCTAGTGAACAAGCATCTAGCCATTCACTCATAACTGTTTGTTTGTCACCTGAAAATACCACCTGCATCACTTCAGACAGATCTGTGCGCCATTTGCCGTTTGTGTTGATCACCTTTAGACGCGGGAAAGCATCATCAACATCCAAAGCGCGGCAAACGCTTTCAAAAGCGGACATCATATTAACTGACCCAGCGAGTGAGCTTAGATAACTGTTTGGGCACTGCCCTTCTGTGCGGGTGGTTTTCTTATACGGATAACCATGCAGTTCAGAAACAATTTCATTTTCAGGATTTATCAAGACCAGAAAAGAATGACATGTGTCATTGCCAAAGACCATGTTGTCGATTTGCCCGACATCCATATTTTCTTCTGCAAGTGCTATACGCCATGTATCTTTCATTCTGCTAATATACATCATTCCGTAATTTTATGTCAAATTTTACCGCCTATCTCTTAAAATAATTGATTTACTATTAAAGTTTCGTTACACCTAGCCAAATAATTTATAAGGATGAGACGAATGAGCGCAGAACAGAAACCTATACATGTTATTGGCGGTGGATTAGCAGGCAGTGAAGCGGCATGGCAAATTGCTGAAATGGGCGTAGCTGTTGTTTTACATGAAATGCGTCCTGTTCGTGGAACCGATGCCCACAAGACCGATGGCTTGGCGGAGCTTGTGTGTTCAAATTCTTTCCGTTCTGATGATGCTGAATATAATGCCGTGGGCGTTTTGCATGCAGAAATGCGTGCCCTTGGGTCATTAATCATGCGTGAGGGTGATAAAGCCGCCGTCCCTGCGGGCGGCGCGCTTGCGGTTGACCGTGATGCCTTTTCTGAAGGCGTGACGCAGGCGCTCGAAAATCATCCGCTCATTACCATTTCGCGCGAAGAAGTCAGCGCCTTACCAAGTGAAGATATGGGCCGCGTGATTATTGCGACTGGCCCGCTAACATCAACCGCGCTTGCAGAATCCATTCGCGCCGAAACTGGTGAAGATTCCCTCGCCTTCTTTGATGCGATTGCGCCGATTGTCGAAACCGACAGTATTAATATGGATGTTGCATGGTTCCAATCCCGCTACGACAAGGCTGGCCCTGCAGGTACAGGCAAAGATTACATCAATTGCCCAATGAATAAAGAACAATATTTCGCCTTTATTGATGCATTGTGTAATGCGGAATATCTAGACTTTAAAGACTGGGAAAAAGACACGCCGTATTTTGAAGGCTGTATGCCGGTCGAAGTTATGGCCTCACGCGGGGTTGAAACATTGCGTTTTGGTCCAATGAAGCCTGTTGGCCTGACAAACCCACATACGGATAGTGAAGAGCCATATGCCGTTGTACAGCTTCGCCAAGATAACGCGCTTGGCACGCTATATAATATGGTGGGCTTCCAAACAAAGATGAAATATGGCGAACAGGTGCGTGTGTTTAAAACCATCCCAGGTTTAGAGAATGCTGAATTCGCACGCCTTGGCGGTTTGCACCGTAACACCTTCATCAACTCACCGCGCCTGCTTGATGAACAGCTGCGTTTGAAAAAACGTCCATATATCCGTTTTGCAGGTCAGGTTACGGGCTGCGAAGGTTATGTGGAAAGCGCATCTGTCGGCTTAATCGCCGGTCGTTTGGCAGCGGCTGAACAACTCGGCCTAAGCTTTGAAACACCGCCACAAACCACAGCGCATGGCGCCTTGATCCACCATATTACAGGCGGCGCGGATGCCAAAACATTTCAGCCGATGAATATTAATTTCGGGTTGATGGCACATATGGATGTCCGTAACGAGCGCGGCAAATACGTTAAAGGCCGTGAAAAGAAAAAGGCCATGGCGGGTCGCGCGATTAACGACATCAAAACATGGGCAAGCGCAAACGCGCTAAAAAAAGCCGCATAAAAAAAAGCCGCCATGCATACACATGGCGGCATCCCTAGATTTCCATTAAAGGAATTCGTAGATTAAGCAGCAACGCTTTCAGTTGCCTTCTTAACCGCTTTATTCACTTGGTCATTAATCGGTGCAAAGCTGTCAGTTGCAACTTTAACACTGATTTCAGATAGTTTTGTTGATGCAGAAACAATCGCGTCGAAGTTTTTCTTCGCAAGTTTGTTTTGTACGTCTGTAAGCTCGTTAATATCTTTGCAAGCGATCAAAGCTTTGAAAGCTTCTTGATTCTTGTTTGCAATTTCTTGTGAAAGCGCAATAGCTTCTTGGTTAATCTGCTCAACACCTTTAGCCCAGATGTTCATAGATTTTTGCATCGCTTCAAAAAGGTCTTTGCTGCTTGCTGTTGCGTCTTTAGTGAATTTGTCGAAATCATATGTTTTAGCTGTCATGATTGTCTCCATAAAATTATAATTTGTGCTGGTTTTCTTAGCTTTATTTTCAGTGGTTTTACTCGCTTGTGCAGGCTTTTTCTTTTTCGCCTTGCTAGGTGCTTTTTTTACCGCTTTTACTTTAACCGTTTTTTCTGCTTTTTCCGGCTCAACTTTTTTCGCTTCTTCCTTTTTTACAAGGGGTTGAACGACAGCAGAAGGTGCTTTCTTTTCGGGTTCGTTACTCTTTGCATTTTGCATTACTGGCCTCCTCCAAAAAATATAAAATTGCTTTAAAAAATTAGGCCTATTATAACGCCCGTATTTTGCATTGCAACAATTATATTGTGCCATGAGTCCAATTTTGAGTCAAGGTAAATTTTGTGCATCGCACAATGGTGTGTGCTGTTGTGCGCAAATGAAAACTACTGACAATAAATAATGAAATATGATAATATTATACTTATGGATTATGTGCATAAAGCAGAGATTACTATTGCTGCCATAGCATACAGATCCTACGATAACCCTATCAGGGTAATTATTATTTCATAGAGACTATTTGTTCATGATGCACCTAAACAAATGTATCCGCATATTAGTTCTTGCCGCCATTATGGTTTCGGCATTCTACTTCCCATCGCGCGAATCCGCGGCTAAGGGTAACCCTAAATATGCCTCTATAGTTATTGATGCGGATACAGGCGCCATCTTATCGCAACGCTATGCGAATAAAAAATTACACCCTGCTTCTTTAACCAAAGTCATGACATTGATGCTGACTTTCGATGCGATTAAAGAAGGACGAATCAGCCTTTATGACCGCGTCGTCATATCACCGTATGCGGCGTCTATGGTACCAAGTAAGCTTGGTTTGAAACCAGGTGAAACGATCCGCGTTAAAGATGCTATTTATATATTAGTCACGAAATCAGCGAATGACATCGCCGTTGCCCTTGCCGAACATTTGGCGGGTACAGAATATCGCTTTGCGCAAATCATGACCGCTAAAGCACATATTATTGGCATGAAAGACACGACGTTTAAAAATGCCTCTGGCTTGCATCATGACCGCCAGCTTTCGACAGCCGCAGACATGGCACGCATGGCACGTTATTTGATCAATAATTACGATTCTTATTATCATTACTTCTCTAAAAAATCCTTCCGCTATCAAGGTGTGACTTATAACAACCACAACAAGTTAATGCTGACCTATAAAGGCATGGATGGTTTAAAGACGGGCTATACTGCAAAATCAGGCTTTAACCTTGTGGCGTCAGCCGAGCGCAATGGTAACCGTGTGATCGGCGTGGTTTTTGGTGGCCGCAGCGGTACAACGCGCAATAACCACATGAAAGACATTCTTGATCAAGGCTTCCTTAAAATGGAAAAACTGCATCTAGCTGCCTTACGTGATATGCCAGTGCCAAAGAAAAAGCCTGCGGCTGTTTATGCAAGCAACAATGCCAGTATGTCTAATAGCAATAGCGCAATTGAACCAGCATCAGGCGGTGCGATGCAAATTGCCGCGCTTAACGCGAGCCTAAATACTGCAGATGACAATAATGACAGCACTGCACAATCGTTATGGTCTGTACAGATTGGTGCATTTAAAAGCCGCGTCAAGGTCGATAACCTACTACAAGACGCAGTAAAAGTATTACCGCATGAATTAAACGGCGCTTATCCAATCATCGCCCCACTCCGCACCGCTGGAAGTGGCTGGATGTTCCGCGCGCGTTTAGCGGGCTTGACCTTTGCCCAAGCTGAAAGCGCCTGTAATTATTTCCGCGATTGCCTGATCGTTGCGCCACGCAAGTAACAACACATATGCAATAAATAGAGACCATTAAAAAAGGCGCTTAGAATATTAAGCGCCTTCGTTTTATATCTATCAATCAGACTGTTTGCCTATCATTAGAATGGCAAATCCAAACCTGGTGGCAAGCCCATGCCTTGCATCGCTTTTTGTGTTTCTTCCGTCATGATTGCATCGGCTTTTGCACGTGCATCGTTCACCGCTGCCGCAATCAAATCTTCCATGACTTCGACTTCACTTGCGTTAACCAATGATGGATCAACACTAAGTGATGTCACCATACCGCGGCATGTCATTGTTACGCGCACCAAGCCACCGCCTGCGCGGCCTTCTGCTTCCATCTGGCCGACAGTTTCTTGCACTTCTTGCATTTTCTTCTGCATTTCTTGTGCTTGTTTCATCATTTTTTGAATATTCATCATGATTGTTTAGTCCTCTACATCATCAATCGGTTCAATAATATCCCGAACTTCAGTGCCCGGGAAGAAATCTAATAATTTCGCAATAAATGGCTGCCCCATAATATCTTTAAGGCGCGCTTCTACGCGCTCTTCTGCGACTTTTGCCAATGTTTTTTGGCCCTTCGCAAGATCACCAATAGAAATAACCCAATCACGGTGCCCCGTAATGCGGCGTAGCTCAGTTGTGATTTCACCGGCGAGTTTTTGCGATACATCTTCAGCTAACGCAATTTCAAGGCGGCGGCCTTTAAGAGAGATCAAATGCACATTGTTATAAATCTGGCTAGCGAGCACCATTTTCTTATTTTGCTCCAGCAAGGCAACAATGTCTTCTAATGTATTTAAATTGGCATTGGCGACCGCAACAGGCTGCGCTGATGTCTGTGCCTTTGTCGCGGCGCGCGTTACGCCTTGAACATGGGAGCTAACGCGCCCTACACCGCTTCCGGAAAATTCAGTTTTTTTTTGCGCGTGCATCTGCGTTGGATGCGCAGGCATACCGCCGCCAACATGGCCGCCTGTATAGGCTTCACCGCTATTTTTAAGCTCTTCAAGCTGTTTCAAAAGCTTGTCAGGGTCAGGTAAATTCGCCGCATAAACAAGACGAATAATCACCATTTCCAATGCCGCTTGTGGGCGCGGTGCATGCATCACGTCTTGATGACCTGAAAGCAGAATCTGCCATGACTTGGCAAGCGCCGGCAATGACAACGCTTGCGCCAATTCAGATGCGCGTTTTAATTCCGATTCAGGGAAACGGCCTTTTAAATTGGTGCTGTCTTTTGAGGTATGCAAACGTGTCAGAATATGAGACATATCGAGCAGATCTTGCATCACGACCATTGGCTCTGCCCCTGCATTATAGAGGTCATCCAATATATCAAGTGCTGTCTCTGTTTTGCCGCTCACCGCTGCATCAAACAAATCAAGAATGCATGACTGGTCTGCAAGGCCAAGCATCGATTTAACTTGCTCAGATGTTACTTTTCCGTCCGCCATTGAAATGGCTTGGTCAAGGATACTCAAACCATCACGCGCTGAACCATCAGCGGCGCGCGCGATCATCGCGAGGGCTTCGTCTTCAATTTCTGCTTTTTCTTTTTGGCAGATATCCGTGAACAGCTCCATCAATGTCGATGGTTCAATACGGCGCAGGTCAAAACGCTGACAACGTGAAAGCACGGTGACAGGCACTTTACGAATTTCAGTAGTCGCGAAAATAAACTTCACATGCTCTGGCGGCTCTTCCAAAGTTTTAAGCAGCGCATTAAAGGCTGACTTCGAAAGCATATGCACTTCATCGATAATGTATATTTTATAGCGCGCTGAACTTGGGGCATAACGCACACTGTCTAGAATTTCACGGATATTTTCAACGCCTGTATTTGACGCCGCATCCATTTCAATAACATCAGGATGACGATCCGCAGCAATCGCACGGCAAATATCACAATCTTCCGTTGGACCTGTTGTTGGCCCTGCTTTACCATCCGCGCCTGTATAGTTAAGTGCTTTGGCGATAATACGTGCTGTTGTCGTTTTACCGACACCACGCACACCTGTTAACATGAAAGCATGCGCAATACGGCCAGATTCAATGGCATTTTTTAACGTGCGGACAAGCACATCCTGACCACGCAGATCATCAAAATTCTGCGGTCGATATTTACGCGCCAAGACGCGATACTCTTCTTTTTTGTCCGTTGTGTTTTCAGCCATGTAAGTTTTGTACAAAGATTCGGTAGAGATCACAATCATAACCCGCGAAAAGGCGCGAATCATCTGTTGAGAATTGTTGGCACATAAAAAAAAGTTTATTTTGAGAGGATTCTTTAAAATTAACCTTTTCGGCCTATACTCAATAAGTGCGACAACATTTCGCTGCCGCCTTGTATTAATCCAAAAATGAGGCTTTAAATGAAAAATATAAAAGAAAAACTCATATATCTAGCGTTACTGATCCCAACTGTTACTGAATTCATTGAATCTGGAAGGCTGCCTAGCACGGCGCACGACATCATAACAGACGTATCTTTAACCGCTATACTATTAGTGTTGATATTAGTATCACGCAAACAGTCCAAAGAGATTCAAAAACTCGAAGAAACAATTAAAGAAACATCATCACATGACCCGTTGACGCAACTGCCGTTACGTGAAAATTTTGAAAAAGATTTACAGCAAGCCGTTAGCAAAAATTTGCATGAAGAACAAAATATGCATTTAGTCTGTATTGATGTCGAAAATTTCAAAGAGCTTAATGAAACTTACGGCTATAGCGCTGGCGACGATGTTCTTATCAAAATCGTAAAGCAAATCAAAACGATCATACCAGAAAACTCAGGCCAACTTTATCGTCTGGGCGGTGATACTTTTGCTCTGCTTTACCCTGAAGTAGACAGTAAACTTGAAGAGCAAATAGTCACTAATTTAGTGACCTTAAGTGCCAGCGGGCAGAAAATTTTGAATAAATATCAAAGCAGCCTTTCCTCTGGTATTGCCAAATACAAACATGGCGATAACGCTGAAAAATTCTGGATGCGCGCCGTTGAAAATATGCGGAGCAAACGAAGCGCGAAAAAAGCCGCTTAATATATATGCATAAAGTTAAAAGAAAGAGGCCTTAGCGGCCTCTTTTTTATTTCTGTAATTTCGGATTATGGAGCGGAATGGGCAAAGGACGCTGCGCGGCCATGGCTTCCATTGTTTCGCGGCGTTCAATTGGTGGCCAAAGACGGTAAAGTAAACGCTGTACACGGTCTATCTTATATGTGGCGTCATCTTCCTTTGGCTCTGGCTTTATGGGCTCTTGTGCTAAACCAAGCTCCACCCAAGTGGAAAAATATTCTTTGCCATCTTCCGGGTTGATTTTCAGACCATCTTTCATCCATTTCAAAATCGCCCAATTACCCGATTTATCAACCGCAGCAAATTCAATACCGTCATCGGTACTGCAGCCATCATTGACCATTAGCACGCCTGATTTACTTTTCTTAAAGCCGCGCAGATGAGAATGCCCGAAAACCACGCCATCAAATTCACCGGCGAGCGCCACTTTTTCCGCATTCTTTAAATTCGGCATGACACGTTCTTCAATGACTTTAAAAGCACGCTTCAAACGCGCAGCGGCACGGAAGTCTTTATTAAGCTTATCTGTGGTCCAGCCATCAAAGTCGCCAAGCTTCGCAATGACCAAGTCTCCTGCCTTATAAGCGAGGCCTTTTTCAGATTTATAGATATCTGGGTCAAACTCATCACCATGGGTCACATAAAAACGTCGACCATTACGGTCGACATAGACATGATTTTCTACAAATTCAATATTAAAGAGCGTTTTTCCAACCATCTGGCGGCGCATCAACCCGCTTTCCGTCTTTTTACCGCGTAGGGTCTCATCGTGATTACATGGCTCATAGAACACTTTCGTGCCCCCCGCCGCAATACGCAGTATTTCGGCCATGCTTTGCCTATGAAATGGGCCGAG
>JASBUS010000088.1 GCA_030147745.1 Alphaproteobacteria bacterium | reverse complement strand
ATCAGTTTACGTTCACGGTCACGTGTACGCAATTCAAGTGCATGGTCTGTCTCTGCAGACGCACGATCAGCCAAATCTGGCTTTTGCAACTCGGTGCTTTGCAATGTATTTGCGATTGTTTCAGATGACCCTTTCAAAAGGTCTTCACGCCATGCGATCAGCTTCTGACGGAAATATTCCTTCATCAGCGGGTTCATAAATTCTTCATCTTGGCTTGGCTTATAGTCTTGCGGGAGTATCACGCTGCCTTCTTTCGCCATTTTTATACCTCTTGTACTTTATGTCCTAAATATAAACTTACTTTATGTCACCCTGTGATTCAGAGTCTAAACAGAATGGCACAAAATTCTTACTAAAATATCAATAAATCAACAATAAGCAAACTAGAAATGTGCTTCTAGCCGCAGAGTATATACAAATATTTACGCGGATTGTTCTTTTTGCGCCATATGTTTATCAACGGCATAGCGCATTTTGGCGATTTCGATTTGCGCGCGGAGGTCAATTTCATCAAGAATCGCGGTCAGGCGTACATCATCAATACGTTCACGGTGCGATGCCACGACATCGGCAATATTAATCAAATGACCAACAGTCAAATTACCGAGCACTAAAGCATCACGAATTTTCTCTAACTCATCAAGTAAGCCCATGCCACGCTGACGCATGCGTCCGCGTGAGGCCTTTTGTGTCGGGTCTTCAGCGCCTTGAATAGATAACAATGAATCTACGAAAGCAATCTGACGCATCGTATTAATCGGCGCAGCTGTTTCGCTTGCGCTTGATTCCTCAGACGACGAGACTTCAAACGCCTGACCACCACCGTCTTTATTTTTGTCGCCAACCTTTTTCTTACTTTGTGTAGGACCGGTTGGCCCTGGGCCGCTTACTTTCATTGGATTTACTCATTATAAAATCAAAATTAAATCGATACTCTTTTATAACTATATCATATTTAAAGGCGCTGTTAAAACGCTATAGCGTGCCCTTAGGCAAAAAATGCCCCCTCTTATACGGCAATTTTATCGTGTCCCTTGATGAAAAATGCGCCACGCCCAGCGCAAATATCATTTAAAAACAATGGATTAATCACCACAAACAAAGTGGCACAATTTTCGCAACGTAAGCTGTGCTGAAATACATATAAATTATGAGGCAGGACATGAAACCATTAGAAAACAACCTTGAAAGACTTGTAAAAGAAGCTGGATATCTCGTTATCCTGTATATCGTATTGATAGGCAGTTTTTTCGTATTTGGTTTTTCTGTTCGCGCCGAAGCGAAGACAACACGTATTAAAGATATCGTTGATATTGAAGGTGTGCGTGACAACATGCTCATCGGTTACGGCCTTGTCGTTGGTTTGAACGGCACAGGTGATTCTTTAAACAACTCCCCTTTCACACAACAAAGTTTGATTGCGATGCTTGAACGCCTTGGCGTGAATATTCGTGGTGAGAATTTGAACACAGGTAACGTAGCCGCCGTTATGGTGACGGCAACATTGCCACCTTTCACCAACCAAGGCGCACGTATTGACGTGAATGTATCGGCCATGGGCGATGCATCAAGTTTACAAGGCGGTACATTATTGGTCACTCCATTAAAAGGTGCAGACGGCGCGGTTTACGCGATTGGTCAAGGCACAATCACGATTGGTGGTTTTGCTGCCGCAGGTGATGCGCAAACTGTGACCCAAAACACACCGACCACTGGCCGCATAGCCGAAGGTGCGATTGTTGAGCGTGAAATCGAATTTGATTTGAATAAACAAAGCACTGTGCGTCTTGCCCTACGCAACCCTGACTTCACAACTGCGCGCCGTATTTCTCGTGCGATTAATGGCTTCATGGGCTCTGATATTTCTATGGCGGAAAATTCCGCCAGTGTGAAGGTAAATCTTACACGTGATTATAAAGGCACATTAGTTGACCTTATTACCGATATTGAACAGCTTCCGGTACAACCTGACCAGCTTGCACGCATCGTCATTGACGAAAACTCAGGCGTTATTGTGATCGGTGCAAATGTTCGCATAAACAACGTCGCGATTGCACAAGGCAGTCTGACCATCAAAGTAACTGAAACCCCTCAAGTTTCTCAACCAAGTCCGTTTTCTGAGACTGGTGAGACTGTGGTGGTCCCTCGTACTGAGCTTGAGGTCAATCGCGGTGATGATGTCCGCTTGGCAGAGCTAGATACCGGTGTATCACTACAGGATCTTGTGACCGGTTTGAACAAGCTAGGGGTTGGCCCGCGTGACATCATCACCATATTGCATGCCATCAAAGCGGCAGGTGCCCTTCAAGCTGAAATTCAAACAATGTAATGCGAGGATAAGGATATGAGCAATTCAATAGACAGCACCATCCAATTCGCCACGCAACAATCTAATGACGCGTCTGCGGTAAAAAAACTAAACGGCCTAACCGCAAAACATGGTGGTGACTTTGACGCAGCCGCAAATGAATTTGAGGCAATGTTCATCACACAAATGTTAAAGCCGCTTTTTGAAAGCATTGAAGTTAACCCAATGTTTGGCGGCGGCAAAGGGGAAGAAATCTTTCAAGGTTTCTTGGTTGAAGAATACGGCAAATCCCTTTCACAAGCTGGTGGCATAGGCCTTGCAGATCATGTGAAACAAGAATTAATCCGCATTCAAGAAGCCGCCCAAGCACAACAATAATTCGCCCGTATATAAGGAGCATAAAATGGAACAGACAGAACAAAAAAACAACAAAGCACCCGCTTCAGCCGCACAAAATCAAGCGATTGAAAGCGTGCTCTCTTCTGCCGCGACTTTAACGGATATTATTAAACAGGAAACAGAATATCTACGCGCAGCCAATACAAAAGGCTTTAAATCGTTGCATGATAAAAAGACCGAAGTTGCCAATAGCTATCAGCATAAGCTTCATAACCTATTGGCACAAAAAGAGCATTTAGCAAGCGCAGCCCCTACGGATTTGGAGCGTCTGCAACAAGCCCGTCAAGATATGATCATGGCGAGCCGCGAGAATTTGGAAGCGCTTGAGCGCACCAATAAAAGCCTAAACCGCATTAGTGAGCGCATCATGAAGCTCGCCCGCGAAAAGGCTGAAAAGCAAAGTATTTCTGCCTATAGCAATAAAGGCGCTTTGTATAACAACTCCAAACGTCCGGTCTCGGTCGGCGTGATTGAAACAGCCTAACGCGTATATTTTTGAGTTTAGATAAGATTATTTTATAAAAAGGACAAAAACATGAGCGCAGTATATATCCCTACAGTTGCCCCGAATGCAACAGCCGCCAGCGCCTCCAGTAAAGCCAACGCGCAAAGCAGTATTTCAGGTAAAGACCTTGATGCTTACCTTGCGGAACAAGGCGTATCCACAACATTAGATGGTTTAAACGCAGGCTCAGCCGAGATATTCCAGAACTTCTTTGATATTGCGTTTTCGCAGCTGACAGGCCGCAACGCAATCGGGCAGATTGACGTCTATCGTCAGCCAGCACAAACCGAAGGCACTGGCATTACGCTCAAAACGCAAAATGCGGCAAATGCATCTGGTCAGGTTAATAATCTTGCTGATTTTGGCCGTGCTTTTAATTTTGACCCTATTTTGAACCTCACAACAACAAGCAGCAGCGCAGATATACTAGGTTCACTAGATGACGCAGGCCAAGCACAGCTGATTGAACAGTTGATTGGCGCCCTGCCTGCGGATGTGATTAGCACCGCCTTTGAACAATTTGATGTTCAAGCAGGTATTGAAGGTTATGATATTCCAAGCAGCCTGACTGGTGAAATGACCGCACAGAGTACTGCCGATGAGTTGGCGCTATATATGGCACCGATCAAGCCATTACAAAGCTTGCAAGGTCAAACAACAGCAACAGATAATATCACAAAACCATCCCCTGCTGATGGCGTTCGTAAGAATGACGCAACACCAGCGTTAATTGCGACAGGCCTAACGCCAGATCAAATCACACAGCTTTCTGAATCGCAAAGCGAAATTGATATGCAAGATCTTGCTGAAATGGATGTGATGATCGTGACCATCCTTCCGGCAGAAACACCGATTGTAGCCGCAGCTGCCGCTCAATTCGGCTTATCACAAAGCGCAAATGCTGGTCAGGATACATTGAAAGGCATTAAAAGCCGCGGCGATAATATCAACGGCAGCGCCCCACTTTCATCGGCAGACCTGAAAGCCCTTAAAGATATGGTTGATCAACTTGTCCCAAGCGAACAAGGTGCGAATAACCGTAACGCAGCGGCACAGTCCAATGCATCTGAAAATGCAGGGCAGCTTAATCAAGCCGCGCAGAATGCTTCACATAGCGCCATTCCGTTTAGCGCTCTGGTCAATGATGAAAATGTTTTCATGCCTAAAGACATCAATGTCTTCGCCAAAGAAAACGCGGCAACAACAGCCAATAGAGACCTACCCTTCACAGATGTGAACAGTGATGGTCAGGCGGTATCACCACAAAATATCAATGCGACGAAAAATAAAACATCGATTGGCCCTAATGGACAAATGACGAACGCACAATCCATGGCGGCAAAATCACAAATGATGGCGGAAACATCTGGCCTTGTGCCGTGGGATAGCATCCCTGAAGCCGAAATGGGCTATGATGCTGATGGCATAAGCATTGGACAAATGTTACAAAACAGCCCGCATACATCCCCTAGCCTGATGCACGCACATGCGGCAACGCCGCACCAAGCAACACAAGCTATTGCTGCGAAATTGACCCAAAGCAGCACACAAAAAGGTGAAACAGAGCTACAAATCGAGCTTGATCCGCCTGAGCTTGGACGCGTGAAAGTCCATTTGATCCAAGATGGTGACGGCGGCGTTAAAGCGCATCTAAGCTTTGACAAGCCAGAAACCTTCCTGATGATGCAGCGCGATCAAGCACAGCTTGAAAAAGCCCTCGCTGATGCAGGCTTAGATGTTGGCGATAGCGGCATAGAATTCTCGCTTTCAAGCGATAATGGCGGCGATAACGCGCAAAATGGCGATCGTCAAGACGGACAATCCTATAGCGGCGGACGCGATGGCAACCATGCCGATGCTGATGGCGCAGATACACAAGACATGGTCATCGAAACCAAAATGGACTGGTATACCGACGCTACTGGAGCATTAAGATTGGATATGATGGCATAAACCTCTTCATTAGTGGACTTCTGCATGGTGGACTCCCACACCCACACTCACACACACAACCCACGAAGCCATGCAGGACACCCCACTAATCTGGCATAGCGCTACGCTAAAGGAATTGGCGAGGCCGAAAAAGAAACGGGATCTAGAAGAAGTCTAGATCCCGTTTTTCCTATATCCCTAAAGGAAATTCGATAAATTCTTAAATGTTTAGGTTATTCGCCTTAACGCCATTATCCAGTGCGGCACGGTCATTATTAATGCCTACTTTATTATCGGCGCTTTGCTGTGCTTCCGCCGCCAAATTCGACAATTTCGTGGCTTGGCGTTCTTCCTCAAAAGGTACTGGTGCAGTTGGGTCGCCGCCCTCAGCGCGGTAATTCAAATAATTACGCTCATTAATACAGTGCACAACCGGCACGTAATGTTCGCTCTGCATGTATTTATTGCCCGAATCTTTCAGCGCGTTTTTGCCGCCTGGACGATCCTCTAAATACAAATAAAGCGTTGATGTTTCATCATTACTATATTCACTACGGTGCGGGCTATACATAAATTCAAGCACCTGACGCATAGCAAGATAGGCCGTATAGCTTGCCTCTTGCTCCAATTGCTGCGGCGTCATCGCTTGCCCCGCTGGACGCGTTGCGATGCGTTCCTTAAAGAAGTCCTGCATTTCCGCATATTTCTGTGCCAATGCAGGGTCACGGAATGAAGATACGCCATTCGCATCTTGTTTAAACAAATGCTGTTCAATCTGCTGTAAGCCTGCTGATGATTTTTTTAGTTCATCTGCATTTTCAGGTAAAAATTTTTCAAAATCTGCAAGCGGAAGCGCGACATAGCGCGATTCAAATTGCTCTTTCTGCGCATCGCTTAATTCTGACCAGCGCATATTTTCACCGCCAAGATATTCCGCCTGATCCTCTTGATTACGCATTTTACCGACAGGTGTTTGGTCAATAATGTCTTGTACATCTGGCAAAGTGTATTTCGCTCCAGAATCATAATTAGCCCAACGGATAGAATCCCAAAGGACATGTCCCGCGCTTGAAAAAATACGCGGCGGCTTATCTTCCTTGATGACTTCCAGATCGTCACCCATGCGGCGGCTAAGCTGCGCTACATTCAACATCGTATGTGCCCAGCGGCGGTCATCCATTTCGGTGTGTTCACCATAAAGGGTCAATACAGCCTGCGCATAACCGACTTTTTCTTCAACGGTGTCAAAATCATATAAAACTTCCTCAACACGGTCGAAGGCTTTACCGTCCTTAACAACGGTGTCATGCAAAGCCGCCAAAGCCTGTAAATTATATTTCGGCGGATCAATCGCTAGGTTATTATCTTTATAAAAACGCGCCAATGCATCTGGGCTATTTGTGTCATAGCCAAGCAAAGCCAAACCACCATCAAGAAGTTGACGCTGACCTGTTGAAAGGTCTTGCTGTTTATCCCAACCATCTTGCTCTAGGAAGTCGAGCGCCGTGCGTCCTTCGCGGAATTCTTGTATCGCTTGAATACGTTGACCATCATTTTTAGTGCCAACGTTATAATCTTGCCCCATCAAACCCAAATAACCATCGAGGCGTTTAATATCGCCATGGAAATCTGTTTTCTTTTCTAAACGCTGATATTCTTCAGATTGCTGAAGGACATTATCAACGAAAGTTTCGTTTTCAAGCGCATGCACACGTAACATGTCATATTTGGCATAGATGTCGTTTTGATAGCTATCTTTTGGCGCGTCCGTCACAACAAATTTATCAATGAATTGATCTAGCAGTTTTTCAAATGCAGTAACCGCGCCATGGCTATATTCCATTTTGCCGTTATACATGCCCATATATTCAAGGTAACTAAGCGCACGCATGAACTGATTTTCAGTGATCCATTTACGCTCGCCCAATTGGTCATGATATTGCTTTTCAGGCACATAAATATGAGTGGCACCATCAGGTAGATTATTAACGCGATCATAAATTTGGGTGCTGCGTGGGTCGTCAGACTGATATTTCGTTCCATCTGGAATTATATTATCAGCACTAACATTGGTTGCCGCCACTGATGTCGCCAACATAACCGCTGCAAATGATGTTTTTAACTTTGCCATTTTCACCCTATTTTATGCATTAAAGCATAAATTTCCATATCGCATGCGGATATTATAGCGCATGCTTTACAATAAAAGCAAAAAAAACTTAAAAAAGCGTTATTTTTAAGGGGCTCTAGGCGAATTGTTTTTCGCGGCTATGCGCCAAAGTCAGGTCACTATATTTAGACATTAAATCTTTGGTCACTGGTCCAACTGAGAATGTCGTCTGGTCAATACGGCCAATTGGTGTAACTTCCACCGCTGTACCCGTAATGAAAATTTCATCTGACTTTAGTAATTCTTCAGGTGTGATGCGCACTTCTTCCAGCGTATAACCTAGGCTACGCGCAAGGTCGACAATCGTTGCGCGGGTAATACCATTCAAGAAACAATCCGCAATTGGCGTATGGATTTTACCGTCTTTCACGGCAAAGATATTTGCGCCCGAGGATTCAGCAATATAGCCACGATAATCATGCATCAGCACATCTTGAAATCCTTCATCCTCTGCCTCATGTTTGGCAAGGGTGTTAATCATATAAAGGCCCGATGCCTTGGCAAATACTGGCGCAGTTTCTGGCGCAGGCTTTTTCCATTTGGTGGTTTTTAGGGCTATGCCCTTTTCACGGATTTCAGCAGGAAAATAACTTGGCCATTCCCAAGTGGCAATCGCGACATGGGTTTTAGTGCGCTTGGCTGATATGCCCATTTCTTCACTACCGCGCCACGCGATTGGGCGGACATAGCCATTTACAATTCCATTTTTAACGCAGGCATCATGACACGCTTGGTTGATTTCATCCTGTGAAAATTCAATCTTCATGCCGAGATATTCAGCGGATTTAAATAGGCGCTCTGTGTGCTCTTCTAGCTTAAATATTTTACCTGCATACATGCGCTCGCCTTCGAATACGGCGCTGCCATAATGTAAACCGTGGCAAATGACGTGAACCTTTGCATCGCGCCAAGGAATAAATGCGCCATCAAACCAAATTACGCCGTCACGGTCATCATATGGAAGTAAACTCATGGATATACAAGCCTCTATTGTTTTAAACTATGGTTATTGCCGCTATAATAAGCTATGTTTGCTATATTAAGCGAAAAACAGGCCGCGACAAAGAAAATTAAGACGTGAAGTAACATAAAACATATGTCCGAAACAGCCCATCAATATGAAGAGAAAACACATATTCTAGTTGTCGATGACGACTCGCGTATTCGCAGCTTGATCATGCGTTATTTAACGCAAGAAGGTTTCATCGCCGTCGCGGCAGCAGATGCCGAAGAAGCCAAAAGCGCCTTAGCAGAACTCACCTTCGATGCGATTGTTTTAGATGTCATGATGCCGGGACAAGACGGCATAAGCCTAACCGCTGATCTGAAACAAAATCCGAATAATCCGCCAATCATTTTATTAACTGCCCTTGGTGAAGTGCAAGACCGTATCCGCGGCCTTGAAAGCGGCGCGGATGATTATTTACCAAAACCGTTCGAGCCTCTTGAATTGGTTTTGCGCCTTAAGGCCATCACACGCCGCACACAAAAACCAGCGGAAAGCAAAGCTTATAAAGATTATGCGATTGGCAAATGGATTTATGCGCCGAAATACAGCACTCTTCGTCATGAAGCTGCAGATGGCGACACGACCGTGCAGTTAACCAGTGGTGAGAATACCTTATTAGGTGTCTTAGCCCAAAATTATGGGCAGCATTTAAATCGCGATCAACTCGCCGAATTATGTGGGATCGATTCTGGTGAGCGTACTATTGATGTACAAATCACCCGCCTTCGCCGAAAAATTGAAGACAACCCCAAAGAGCCTAAGAATATTCAAACTATTCGTGGTAAAGGTTATCTGTTAAATGCGGAGCCTTTAAATTCATGAGTTTGATTGCCAATAAAATTTTAAAACATATTATGCCGCGCGGTTTATTCGTGCGTTCATTGCTTATCCTGATCACGCCGATTGTTCTGATATTGACGATCACTTCAGTTGTCTTTGTCGACAACCACTGGAACCGTATTTCTGACCGTTTTGCCGAAACAGTCGTTGGCGAGATTATGTGGCTTTCAGACATGGTTGAATCCTCACGCTGGGAATATACGGATATTGAAGGCTATGGACGCAGCCATTTAGAGTTAGATTTAAAATATTTTGACGGCGCGTCCTTGCCGCCCGCATTTAAAGACCACGGCGCATGGGAACGCATTACCCGTAAATCATTGATGCGCGCCTTAGACAAAAAAACCAAACGCCCCTACCGTATTGATATTTCAAATTATCGCGAAGCAGTGTTCATCTTAATCCAGCTTGATAAAGGTGTTTTGCAATTTGAAGTGCCTGCGCGCCGCCTTTTTTCTTCTTCCGCTTATATCTTCCTATTATGGATGGGCATATCGGCAATATTACTGATTACGATTGCGGCGATATTTATGCGCAATCAAATTCGCCCAATCCGTGCCCTTGCAAAAGCAACGGAAGATTACGGCAAAGGCATCGATCCAGACGAGCATTTTAAGCCCTATGGTGCGCGCGAAGTTCGCCAAGCCGCACGTGCTTTTTTGGATATGAAAGAACGGATTAGCAAGCAAGTTGCACAGCGTACATTAATGCTTGCAGGTGTATCACATGACTTACGCACACCACTCACCCGTTTAAAACTCGGCCTGTCGATGATGCAGCAAAGTGACGACATTCAAGATATGAAGCAAGATATTGTCGATATGGAGAAAATGATAGATGGCTATCTCGACTTTGCCCGCGGCGCAGACATTAACGAACCATCGCGAGAATATGAACTTGGCAGCTACCTTCAAGGTCTTGTCGATAAATATCAAAGCACGTTAAAGCCCATACATGCCGAATTTGAAAGTGATCTGCATATCCGTATTCGTGCAAATGCATTAGAGCGTGCATTAATGAATATCCTAAACAACGCCAATAAATATGGCAGCGAGATTTGGTTTTCAGCCAAAAAAGTTGATATGCCTTATAGCGCCTATATTGAAATTCAAATCCAAGATAACGGCCCCGGCATAAAGACTGATGATTGGGACAATGTTTTCAAACCATTTTACCGTGTTGATTCGTCGCGTAATGCAGCAACAGGCGGCGTTGGGCTTGGGTTATCCATCGCTCAGGATATAGTCTTAAGCCATGGTGGGCATATTATACTAAAAAATAGTGAGCATGGCGGTTTGAACGTATCTATAGAATTGCCATTATAAAGATTTCCACGTAACATGGAAAAATATGATCCGCATTCACAATAAGTTAATAAATATCCTTCTAATATAGTGTTTTGTAATTGTAATCAAAGTCCAATTTCATGATCAGTGTGCCGAAGAAAAAAAACGTAAAACAGGCTAAAGAATTCGAAGATACCGTTAAGGTCCCTTTTGTTACCTTTGGCGAAATTGCCGTTTTATTTAATGCAATCATCATCATCATCGGCATATATCTTTGGATCAAACCTGTGGTTACCGAACAAGGCCACAAAACCCTTGCTCAACAGAGCCATATTGAACAAATTGACACCCGCGTTGCTTTTGATTTTAACTTAGTTGAAAGCGAATTGCGCCAAACCGCCCTCGTGCTTTCTACGAATTTGAGCTTAAATAGTAAGGCTGAATATCAGAGCCTGATCAGCGCTAGCAACCCCATCACAAAATTTGACCAAGTATACTGGATTAAGAAACAAGATAATAAATTACGTGTTATTCCCCTTTTAGAGGTTGGTGACGAACGTGATTATCGCGATAGTTATAACTTCAATATTAATTCACCACATAAAGAAGTAATTTCATCTTTTCTTAAGCCTATCACGCAATTAGATGCGAATAAAATTCACGTTGAATTAACACCAGAATTTAGCTCAATGTTCACGAAGGATGTCGGCCCTGACAGCACTGTGCTTATCCAACCATTTGTAATTTCACAAAAGGTTTATGGCGCGGATAGTAGCTTCCTTGGCTATATCATTGGCCTTACACGCAGCAACAAAGCGTTTGAAGTCGAGACCTTTGGCACCTATAGCAGCCTAACTTACCTTACGGTTACTGAACAAAAAAGCGGTGTGACCTTGCTCGCTTACTCCAAACAAACCGATTCTTTAATGCGCCTGTTCGGCAAAGAAATTAAACGCGACAAAATATTAGACGAATGGGATGGCCGCAACTTTGCTCAACAGAGCGTCATGATCATTCATGCAGGAAATGCCTTCCTTGCAGTTGCCCTTAACGGCTTTTTGGTGATTGGGGCGCTTTATGCGACCTTCCTCTTCTCACTCGTACGTAATAACCGTATTCGTCGTGTACGCGCCTTAAATGAAAAAGAAGATCTTATCAAACAAACCATCACGCTTGGCCATGATGCGAGTGAGAAGCAAGAGTTACAAAGCCGCGTTGATATGGTTGAAAAGAAGAATATCGCGCTCCTTAACTCAATAAATGACATCATCATTGAAACCGATATGAACGCGAATGTTGTATTTGTCAACG
>JASBUS010000077.1 GCA_030147745.1 Alphaproteobacteria bacterium | reverse complement strand
TCATAGGCCTGAAGGATCATATAGTTAAATTCAAGGAAACTGAGCGGCTGTTCACGCTCCAGACGCAATTTAACGCTATCCATTGTCAGCATGCGGTTCACAGAGAAATGACGGCCATAATCGCGCAGGAAGTCGATATATTTAAATTCAAGCATCCAGTCGGCGTTATTGACCATTTGTGCGCCATTGCCGCTTTCGCCATAACGAATGAAGCTATCGAAGCCCTTTTTGATCGAGGCGATATTCTCAGAAATCTCATCCATCGTTTTCATCTGGCGGATTTCATCTTTACCGGTTGGGTCACCAAGCATGGTTGTCGCGCCGCCCATCAAAGTAATGGGACGGTGGCCGCATTCTTGGAACCAATGCAGCATGATGATCGACATCAAGTTACCAATATGGAGCGATTTAGCTGTCGCGTCATAACCGCAATATGCTGTCTGCATGCCTTCAGATAGTTTCTTGTCCAAAGATTCCGTATCCGAAATTTGGTGGATCATGCCGCGCTGGTCTAGCACGTTTAGGAAGTCAGATTTATACTGCGCCATATTTTACTCTCTTGTCTCGCTCAACCATGTTAAGTATTCTAAATATAGATTTATGATACTTAGCAAAGGCGAGAGAAAATGCCAAGCCCTTATGTCATTATTGGATTAATGAGTGGTACATCTTTAGACGGCATTGATGCGGCGTTGATCCGCACCGATGGCGAAGATTATATTGAACATATCGATTTCATCACCCGCCCTTATGATGATTCTTTGCGCGCGACGCTGCGCAAATGTTTGGGGCAAGCTGATGCGGCGCAAGATTTTATTCAGCAGGCGGCGCATGCGCTAACGCTCTGTCACGCGCAGATCGTCAATGAATTAATCGCCAAGCATCCTGACATCAACATTGATGCGGTGGGCTTTCATGGCCAGACGATTTACCACGCCCCGCATGATGGCGTGACCATCCAAATTGGTGATGCCGCCCTACTCGCGGCAGAAACAGGCTGCGACGTTGTATATGATTACCGTAGCGCTGATGTCGCGGCGGGCGGTGAAGGCGCACCATTACTGCCGCTATACCACCGCGCCATTGCCCTTAAAGCACAGCTTGATTTGCCTGTGACCTTCCTGAATATCGGCGGGGTGAGCAATATTACGCAGGTCAATGGACGCGATGATCAGCAAATTTTTGCCTGCGACACTGGCCCGGGTAATGCCCTAATTGACGATGCCATGCAGAAACTGTTTAATCAAAAATACGATACGGATGGTATTGTTAGCAAAAAAGGCGTGATTAACGAAGGCTTGCTAAGCAAATGGCTCGCCGCGCCTTATTTTGCAAGGCCTGCGCCAAAGTCACTTGACCGTGATGCATGGGCGGTTGAAGACGCCTATAACCTTGCCCCTGCCGATTGCATCGCGACATTAAGCGCATTTACTATACGCAGCATCGCGCATCATATCGGTGAAACCCATGCGATTTATGTCTGTGGTGGCGGCCGTCACAACGGTTACATCATGGATGAACTAGCAGCGGCGCTATCCTGCCCTGTACAGCCGATTGAAGCACTTGGCTATGATGGAGACGCCATAGAAGCCGAAGGTTTTGCTTATCTCGCTGCGCGTATTCTTGATGGGAAAGTCATTTCCCTACCGACAACAACAGGCCTTAAAGCTGGTACGTTAAGCGGCGCAGTTTACAAGACAACCGACAAGCGCGCCGTTATTTAATATCGACTGGATAAATATATGATGGGTTATTGGCCTTTTGCGCGCGGGTTGTGCGCAATTCGGCATAGCCGTGATAAAGTTCACCTTCAATATATTCACTACGCATCGTGATCGGATATGGCAAGATGGTCAAAAGCTGCCCCGGCCAATTAAAGTGATGCTCAATCGCGGCAACATTATTGAATTCAACTTTACGCGTCCCTTCGACATCATCAAATTTGACATCAACATCAGGCAGCGGATAAATATATGACGGCGGCGCAGAGAGCTGCGTTGGGATATCTCGCCCCGCATCTTCATCGTAATCACTCACATAGCCATCACCTGCCCAGCAGATTTGCTGCGCGGTTTCCAAGACATCATAAGTTACATCAGCGTAATTCATATGCACGGTTGTTATACGGCGATCCCCCTCACCTAGTGTCACGACCATTTCAATATTGGTCGCATTCAGAAAAAGCGGATTAAGCGTGCCATCATCACAAATTTGCGTCAGGCGAATATAGTTTTTGAGCAGCGCAAAGGCTTCGGCATGGACATTATGGGTCATATCAATATATTTACGCACAGCAGAGTGACGATCCAACTGACCAGTTTCAGCATCATACATCGCGTTATCGCTGATCAAAACCTGACCATGTTTACCCAAACGGTAAAATGTTAGCTCTGCTTGGTCGTCAACTTGTATGCTCATATTTAAAGACCCCAAATTTGAATAAGGGTTTATTTTGCATAATTTAAAGGGATTTGCAAGGATTAATCGCCTTATGACGCTTATAAATGATTATAAATCAGCGAGTCATCACTGCCCGGATATTTCTCAACGATGCGGGCGATTTTACGATCTTGCGCCGCGGTGGTCTGAATTACAAAATCTTGGGCAAGGAGATTTCTGCCCTCTAGATAATTTCGTCCATTGGCCATTTCGCCAAATTCATTTAAAAACCCCGCGCTCATATATGGCGGTTGATCCTCACTGCGCGTTTTATTAAAGACCATGGCATTACGTATGCCATGCGCCTTGCGATACCAATAGCCCTTAATCGCGGCGATCGCGTTATTATCATATTGGCGGCAATGGGCTGATTTGAGCCACGTATCAAAAGCTGCGCGGCGCGCCGTGCCAGCCTCGATCCCCACTTCACCATGCTCTGCCACGCGGGCAAATGCACGGCAGAGGTTACCTTGCGTCTTTTTCATCTGCGTCCAATAGCCCGCCTTTGGGGCTGTTTGGTTTAATTCCCATGCGATTTGCACTTCGGTGGCATAAGCATCGGCTTCGGAAATGCGCACATTTACGATATGGTCGAATAGATGGATATGACGACGGAGAAGCAAGCCTTGTTTTTCCTGCCACGCATGTCTTAACTCATGCCCAAGCGATAACACCAGCGCTCGCTCATGACCGAATGGTGAAAGTGCGACGACATTTCTATCTGGGCGAAACGCAGCATCACCTGAAGCAATATCATCATCAAAAATTATGCGGGTTTTATATGCCGCGGCGCAATCAAGCAAAGCTGCGCCCGAGGCACTTTGCGCCAAGGTGGCTTTCAGCGCGGCAATACAGGTTTTATCTTCTTCTAATCTCTGCTCAAGATCAGTAAATTTTCTTATTAATCGTTTTAACATTACGTCCCTCAAAGCACGTTTATGGCTTTGGACCTTGTGGGCGGGTGATATTATCGTAAAAGGCCTTTTTACTTTGCGCATCCCAGTTATAGTTAAAGAGCGGGTTTCGGGTGTTATCCTGCCCCATAAACGGAATAGATGATGCGCTGAAACGAATAAAGGTTCTAAAGCCATCCGCAGGCGCTGTATCTGGCTCATGCGGGCAATAGGCGTTCAGCAAATGTAATGTATAGGCAGGCGGGCGATATGGCGCGACATTCTGACATTGCTGCGCCAGCGCCTTGAAAATATCTTTCTTAGCCAATTGTGATGGATCGACCGTTAACGGCGCGGCATAAAATTTTGTCGGCAACATATTACAGATCGAAATTTGATGCTGTACAGGCTGCGGGATAATCGACGCCTTTTGATAGCCGTCAATATGCACGCCCGATGGACGATGCGTGTCGTCTTTTTTAACAATGCTTTGCTGAATGGTCAGGTAAATATATTGATCATCCAAATGCGGATTAATCATACGCTCAATTTCAATTTCGCGTTTAAGCAGATCACCATAATTATCCCAAATAATTTGCGGGATACGATAATCCGTTTTCGGGAATTTAATCGGTAAATCTTCGATATAAAGCCCATCCGCCGTAACAAAGGCGGCATCATCGGCTATCGCCTGTACCGTTACACCTGCAGGGATAATCGCTTGGGAAAATTGTGATGTTAAGGTCACCGCTTGGTCAAAGGCCTGACGATTGGCAATACGGTCAAAAATCACAGGCAAATGCGGCTTCATTAACCGCATCGGATCCCATGTTGTGCCCAATTCCTTACGTGTACGACCTTGATATTCAAAGCGTTGCTGATCTTGCATCTTTCTTCTCCCTGTGTGAAGCAAGACCTTAGAACAGCAATCGCCTTATGTCAACACAGGCCTATCAACCCGCGAGGCTACCTTCAATTGCCACAGCTGCGTCATTTGCGGCTTCGGCATTTGGGCCGCCTGCTTGCGCCATGTCTGGGCGGCCGCCACCACCTTTGCCGCCAAGCGCTTCTGCGCCAACGCGGACAAGATCAACCGCGCTGATTTTGTCGGTGAGGTCATCTGTGACGCCAACCACGATCGAGGCTTTGCCCTCATTGGTTGCGATCAAAGCGATCACGCCTGAGCCGATTTTGACTTTCAGCTCATCGGCCATTGGCTTGAGGTCTTTTGGTGGGAAGCCATCCAAAACTTTGGCGATATAACGCACGCCTGATACATCTTTGATTTCATCTGTAGCGCTGCCATTCGCTGCACCGCCGCCCAGCGCGATGTCTTTGCGCAGTTTCGCGACTTCCGCTTCAAGCTTTTTACGCTCATCAAGGATTTGTTCTAGACGGTCTGAAAGCTCATCTGGCGTTGTTTTCACGCGCTGCGCTAATTGTGCAAGCTGACCATCGCGGCCGTTCAGGTAATTAAGCGCTGTTTCACCGGCGATCGCCTCAATACGGCGCACACCCGCAGATACGGCGCTTTCACCGATCATTTTAAACAGGCCAATATCACCTGTGCGGCGCGCATGCGTACCGCCACAAAGCTCGACTGAGAAATATTTACCTTTGGCATTTTGTGTACCCATGGTCAAAACGCGTACTTCGTCGTCATATTTTTCGCCGAATAACGCCATTGCGCCCGCTTCAACCGCTTCGTCTTTATTCATCAGACGTGTGACGACTTCAGTATTGGCACGAATTTCGTCATTAACGATTTTTTCGACTTCTGCGGTTTGTTCCGCTGTTAAAGGTAGCGGCTGTGAAATATCAAAACGTAGACGGTCAGGCGCAACCAATGAGCCCTTTTGCGTCACATGATCACCCAATACTTGGCGAAGCGCTGCATGCAGCAAATGCGTTGCCGAGTGATGCGCGCGGATGTTTTGACGGCGCGCATGGTTGATTTTCATTTCAAGGCCATCATTCATGCTCAATGTGCCTTCACTGACTTTCACTTTATGCACGAAGATTTTGCCCAAAACTTTTTGTGTATCAAGTACATCCGCTTTGCCTTCGGCGCTGCTGAGCGTACCTGTATCCCCCATTTGACCACCGCTTTCGCCGTAGAATGGTGTTTGGTTGGTGACAAGCAAGGCTTCTTCACCTTTGGCAATTTTATCAACGCGCACGCCGTCTTTCAGCAATGCTTTGATCACGCCTTCTGCTTGGTGGGTTTCATAACCCAAAAAGTCTGTCGCGCCGATTTCATCTTCCAGATCAAACCAGATTTTTTCAAGCTTCGCATCGCCGCTGCCGCTCCATGCTGCGCGGGCTTTGGCTTTTTGCTCTTCCATACATTTATCAAATGTATCTGTATCAACCGAAATTTCGCGCTGACGCAATGAATCTTGCGTAAGGTCAAGCGGGAAGCCATATGTGTCATAAAGTTTGAATGCAACTTCACCTGAAAGCTGGTCACCAGTGCCCAAATCAGATGTTTCGGCATCAAGCAATTTCATACCGCGGTCAAGCATAGAGAGGAAGCGTGTTTCTTCCATCTTCAATGTTTCCGTGATCAAGCTTTCCGCGCGGCGCAGTTCACCGAAATGGTCGCCCATTTTGCCGATTAATGTCGGAACGATTTTGTAAAGCATCGCATCTTTGCTGCCTAGCAAATACGCATGACGCATTGCACGGCGCATAATACGGCGCAAGACATAGCCACGGCCTTCGTTTGATGGCATAACGCCATCTGCAAGCAAGAATGATGTAGCGCGCAAGTGGTCAGCAATTACGCGGTGTGATGCGAAATGCGTTTTATCATCCGCATCAATGCCCGTTAAATTCGCGCTTTGTTCAATCATCGCACGCATAACGTCGATGTCGTAGTTACAGTTTGAGCCCATCAAAGTTGCGGCAATACGCTCTAGGCCCATACCTGTATCAATTGATGGCTTTGGTAGATTTTCACGCACGCCGCCCTCAAGCTGGTTAAACTGCATGAAAACGAGGTTCCAAATTTCAATGAAACGGTCACCATCTTCATCAGGTGAACCTGGAGGGCCGCCCCAGATATGATCACCATGGTCATAGAAAATTTCAGTACATGGGCCGCATGGGCCAGTATCACCCATTGACCAGAAGTTATCAGATGTCGCAATACGGATGATTTTATCATCACCGAAGCCTGCAACTTTTTTCCAAATATTCGCAGCTTCTTCATCATCGTGATAAACGGTCACAAGCAGTTTATCTTTCGGCAGCGCGAATTCTTTGGTGATTAATTCCCATGCAAAGGCGATCGCGTCATCTTTGAAATAATCACCGAAAGAGAAGTTGCCGAGCATTTCAAAGAATGTATGGTGACGTGCAGTATAGCCAACATTTTCAAGGTCATTATGCTTACCACCTGCGCGCACGCATTTTTGCGATGTTGTCGCACGTTTATAGTCGCGTTCTTCCGCGCCAATGAAAACGTTTTTAAACTGGTTCATCCCCGCATTGGTGAACATCAATGTTGGGTCGTTTTGCGGCACCAATGAAGATGAGCCGACAACTTCATGACCGTTCTTTTCAAAATAGTTCAAAAATGTGTTACGTATTTCGTTTACTGTTTTCATCGCTTTTAAGCCTTAACTGCATGTATTAAATGACTTTCGACTATAAAGATTTTTCAGGGGTTTTTGCAAGAGCAAAGACAGTTATACCGCCCTTACCCGCTGCTTTTTTGTAGATTATATTGACAGCCCCGCCCCCAAGTCATAAAAAACATATGAAAATCATAAATAAGAAGATCAATTTCGGGGAATTTAAGGGCTATGACATCGTCTTCAAAAGATATTACCAATGAACTTTATGCGCAGGATCCATCCGCATGGTGTGAACGCGCATCAAAATTGGCACAAAAATTTGTCGATGCGCAGCATGAGCCAGCCTTTAAACAGACCCTAAGCGCGCTTGGTGATATTACTGGTCATATTGACCATATGGTAAAACATATGGATATGCATAACCTTTATATTACTGACCATATTTACAGTGCAATGCCCGTAGCAGCACAGCAAAATATTCTCGATTTAGCGTTATGCCTCAGCGCTGAGCCACGCGGTGAAGATAACCATATGACGAATTATAATCAGTATAATCAATTGCGTATGGATTGTGATTTATTCGCGGCAAATTACCGTAAATTGCCAAAACTGTCGCAGCTTTTCTACCGCGAAGCCTTACAGAATTATAGCGATATCATGATGCCGCTATTGCACCGCCAAGCACAGGCCTTTGAAGCCGAAGCAACAGCAGACCTGCCAAGCATTGATTTTGATATGGATTAATTAAAGCTTGTTGTTTTGGTCATCAACCAAAATGACGGTTGGGTCATAGGCCTTGGCTTCATCTTCGCTCATTTGCGCATAAGCACAGATAATCACCAAATCATTTTTTTGCACCAAACGTGCCGCCGCGCCGTTAATGCCGATTATGCCGCTGCCGCGCTCACCTTCAATCACATATGTTGTAAAACGCGCGCCGTTATTGATGTTGAGCACGTCAACTTGTTCATGCAACAAAAGGCCAGCTGCGTCCATCAAATCACGATCAATGGTGATTGAGCCATTATAATCAATATCCGTTTGCGTTACGGTTGCGCGGTGGATTTTCGTTTTTAGCATCGTTAAAATCATTTGAGATACTCACCCGTTCTATCTATTACACATATGGTTTATTGGTTCACCCTACTCTTACCATTCGATTTCATATATAATCGCGCACAGAGAATCAAGTGAATTTAAGAAAGGATGCGCCAAATGGCCTATGACCAAAATAATATCTTCGCCAAAATCTTACGCGGCGAAATTCCATGTAATAAGATATATGAAGATGATTACGTCCTTGCGTTTCATGATATCGCCCCAAAAGCCAAAGTTCATATTTTGGTGATCCCTAAGGGCGAATATACAGATATCGTTGATTTTGGCGTAAATGGTTCTGCCGATGAACTCAAAGGCTTCTATAGCGCGGTTGCTAAAATCGCCGCCGAACAAGGCTTAACACAAGACGGTTTCCGCTCCATTGCCAATACAGGCAGCTTTGGTGGCCAAGAAGTGCCACATTATCACATCCACCTACTTGGCGGTGAACGCATTGGGCCAATGACAAGCCTTTAAATTATTTCGTGCGCGCGGGCTTTTTCGGGAAAAACGACAACAAGCCCAGCGCCCACGACGCTGGCAGCAAACCAATAAAACCTGCAAAGGCATAAGTCGGCCATGGGAAGGCGATGCGCGCCTTGTCTTTTTCTAGCCCCTTGGCGATAATCGCCGCAGCCTTATCGGCATCCATCAAAAATGGCATTTTATATGGATTTACATCGGTCATAGGCGTTTTGATAAAGCCCGGGCAAATCACATTGATTTTCACGCCATCTTTTTTATAAGCACCACGAATAGATTCCCCATAGATGCGCACGGTTGCCTTTGACGCCGCATAAGCTGGCGCCGTTGGCCATGCAGAAAAGCTTGCCAATGAACTCATCAGCGCGATTTGGCCGATGCCGCGTTCACGCATACGGTTCAATAATGGCGCGACGGTATTTAGCACGCCATTAACATTCACATCAAAAATTTCACGCAATTGGCGCTCATCTTCATCATCCGTGCCATCTGCGCTGATGCCTGTGCCGCCAGAAACGCCCGCATTGGCAATCGCCAAATTAATTTGGAAGCGGCGATCCATATCGACAAGCCAAGGTGACATGATATCGCGGGCGCGCACATCCATCATCGCGCCATGGACTTCCGCCCCTTGGTCACGGCAAACACTAATAATATCTTGCAAACGATCCGCATTGCGTCCAGTCAGAATTAATCTTACGCCGTCTTTGGCATAGTATTTTGCCAATGCATAGCCAATTCCGCTTGTTGCGCCCGTTATTAGAATAGTTTTCATGGTACAGCTGCCGTCGTTGTTGTTTTCAATATTGCAATCTTGATTTAGGCCGTTAATATAGATGAAATTTTTTCCAAGAGAAACCCGTATTAGGTTACAACATGCAAAATACAGGATTAAAACGTCGCGGCCTTATGTTTGTGTTGTCTTCGCCATCTGGCGCAGGCAAGACCACCATCACGCGTGCCCTGCTTGAAAAGAACCCTGATGCGACCATGTCGATTTCAGCGACCACTCGCCCACGCCGCGCAGGTGAAGTGCATGGGCAAGATTATTTCTTTGTCGATATGGCTGAATTTAATGAAATGGTGGCGCGCGGCGATATGCTTGAGCATGCCAAGGTTTTCGGCAATTATTACGGCACGCCGCGCGAAGCCGTTGAAGCCGCATTAGAATCAGGCAAAGACATTTTATTTGATATCGACTGGCAAGGCACACAGCAGCTTGCCGAAATCGCCCGCGATGACTTGGTGACTGTATTCGTCCTGCCGCCATCATCCGAAGAACTTGAGCGCCGTTTGAACAACCGCGCCCGCGATACACGCGAAAAAGAAGAAGACATTAAAGGCCGCATGTCCAAAGCCGCCGACGAAATGTCACATTATTCAGAATATGATTATGTTTTGATCAATAAAGATATTGATGAGACCATCAAAAAAGCACAAATGATCTTAGATGCAGAGCGCATGCGTCGCCGCCGCCAAAAAGGCCTATCCGATATGGTGCGCGGCATGATGAACGGGCTTTAATCCATCCGAACATAAAAATAAGACCAATAAAAAAGCGGCTGATATAGCCGCTTTTCTTTATTCTGTATCAGAGCGCCCGATTACAGGACCTCTTCATCATCCATTTCACCGGCGATTGCGTCTAGAGATGGCGCTTCGTCGTCTTCGTCAAAGCTCTCATCTGCGCCGCCCCATGCTTCTTCACCGTCCATAAGGTCGATTTCAGCTTCATCTTCATCATCTTGCATATGAATGACGCGCTGATGTGCACGGATCAATTCTTCATGCAATTCTGTTGGGAAAACTTTATTTTCAGCGATTTCACGCAAAGCAACAACTGGGTTTTTATCGTTATCACGATCAACCAAAAGCTGTGCACCTGAACCGATACGACGTGCGCGCTGTGCCGCAACCATCACAAGTTCAAAGCGGTTAGTGACTTTATCAATACAATCTTCAACGGTTACGCGCGCCATTTTAATGCCTTATTCTATGTTACATCTAGATTCAATTCGTCTGTTTATAGCCCCTCCCTCTTGACTATTCAAGCAAAAACTTCACCTTTTATATAGGGAATACATACAGTCATATTTGTTATGAAAAAAGCTTGCGTTTTTGTTCTGTATATTATAAACTGTTAATATATGTTATATTGCAGTGTGTATTTTTTTAAAAGTACTTCCTAGCTAATGCTTTGGTGTAGTATTATTTTTTTAATCTATTTTTAATCTAAGGCGCTTAACATTACGCTAATAGACGGGTAACCTAAACAAAGAAAAGATTATATTATGAGTCGTAATCCTAAGAATCGCGCCATTCAGGGCATTCCTTTTTATCCGGAAGAAAAACTGGCTGTTTTTATTGATGGGTCTAACCTATATGCAGCAGCTAAGGCGCTTGACTTTGATATTGACTATAAAGCGCTATTAAAATGGACATCCGAACAAGGTCGCCTTGTTCGTTCATTTTACTATACTGCGCTGATCGAGGACCAAGAATATTCACCTATCAAGCCGCTTGTCGACTGGCTCGACTATAATGGTTACAGCATGGTGACTAAACCGACACGTGAATTTATTGACGAAGAAGGCCGCCGCAAGATCAAAGGCAATATGGATATCGAACTTTGCGTTGATATGATGGAAATTGCGGATCGCGTTGATCACATTATCCTCTTCTCAGGCGATGGCGACTTCCGCCGCTTGATTGAAGCCGTGCAGCGCAAAGGCGTGCGCGTTACAGTGGTAAGCACTATTCGCACTAAACAGCCAATGGTTTCAGATGAACTTCGCCGCCAAGCTGACCACTTCCTTGATTTGGATATTCTGGCTGATTTTATCGCTCGCGAAAACTTCACACCGCAGCAATCTCGCGAAGTGAATGGCAATAAAAAAACAGCGAAATACAAAGATGACTTACTCGAAGAATATGTCTGATTAAGACGATTTTTAGAGCATAGACAAGAGCGCCAAATATATGATTTTGGCGCTTTTTTTATTCTTATTAGCAGGATTTTAATATTTAGCCGCTATTTTAATTGTTATGAAATTTGTATTTTAATACAGAAATGTCGTATAATTGTGACATGCGAAAAATCGGGTTAATCCCGCTTAATGTAAGGAATTGAGAATGACCGCTGAAGCGAATGCAAAGCAAGCACCGATTAAGAATAAGCCCCCAGCAGCGGGCGCCGCGGGTGATGACAAAAAGCTCAAACTTTTTGAACATCCAGGTGAGAATGCGCCGGTTTTGCCGAGCATTAACGATTCCATGAAATTTGATTTGATCATTAACGACAAAAAGAAATCAATGCTGATTGTCGATGCGCCCTTCCCTGAAATTTTATATTGGGCCGAATATGACCTTGATTTAGACGAACTTTATTTTGTGACTGTGCGCGGTAAAATCCTGCCACTTGGCAAGAAAGTCGCCACTATGTTCCGCCCCTTCATGTCCCTCGCGACCTATATTACCGCCGTGCGTATGGAAGGCGAAAAATTAGCTGATAACCAGCGCGTTCCATTAATTGTTCGCCTTGATGGCGCACAATTTAACCGTGTCGCCCACGCTGCCCGTGTTGGCGCAGAAACCGACAAAGCAAAGCAGACGGAGGACGCGTAATATGGCTTGGAAAGATTTAAAAAGCATCAAAAAAATGCCCCTTGGCATGGCGCTTGGCACCGTATCAAAAATGATCACTGGCCAAAATATGGATTTAAAACCAAAGCAAATCAAAATGCTGACCGATGAGCGCCGCGATGAATTTGACCGCCGCCAAGAAGAAGAGCGCGAAAAACTGTTTATGGTGTTCGCCAACCACTTCACATCAATGGAAGACATTGAAAAAGCGCGTGAAGACTTCTGGGGCTTTGCCAATTACGCATTCGGCACATATACGCTGCGCAGCTATATTAACGTCGTGCTGACCTATCCTGATGTGATTGAAGCGCTTGTTCAGCTTTATTTTAAAGAAGAAAAAGAGCTTGAGAGCTTCACCCATAATCTTGACCGATCCACCGCGAATGTGGAAGCCTTTGGCCGCGCCGTTGAAATTAACCCAATGGCCCTTGCCACATTAATCGAAAGCTATGAGAGCACAAAGAGTGATGCATTCACCACCGCCCTCAAAGCCATAGAAGCCGCGCCACGCGCCCAAGTCGAAGCCGCCGCGCGAAGTATAGAAGAACAACTAGCAGAACATAGAGAAGAAATGGCTGACGCAACAGCCAATGAAAGCAACACAGAAGAAATGAAAGAGGCGGTGTAGTATGGCATTGACACAAGAGCAAAGATCTTCACTAGAAACAATTGCAGCAGTTCCAAACCCGAGCATAGAGTTTCTCCAAGATGATGATGGCCTTGACGCTGTTGATCGTGGACTAATTGCAAAACTAGCTCCAGCGATCCAAGAGCAATTCTCTGACCTCAATATGTCCCCCGCACAGGCGAACGAACACACGCGGAATTTTTTAAAATTGTTCGACAATGATTCATCTAAAGCGGCGGAATTTATTCTTAAAGCCGACACGCCTGATATCGAAAAACTAATGCAATCCGCAAAAACACCAGCAGAAGCGCTAAATATTACACAAGGACTGGTACAAGCATCTAATCAAGGAGATATTAATGCCTATGCCCGAGCTCAGTTAACTGAGCAGCAAAAGCAAGCATCTGCAAACGCTGGTGAAATTCCAGAAACAATAAGACGCCCAGATACTAATACAACTCCTGCGCCTGCCGAGCCAAGCATACTTGAGGGTATCGCAGAAATCGCAACTGGGACAAAAAAACAACAAGCCGCACCTGAGATACAGGTACCATACCGCGCGCCAGAAACCGCACAAAACAATCCCCCAGATCAACAGACCCCTTCAAACACGGTAAACAGTGACCCGGCTATATCAGAAGAAGATCTTCTAGCAAGAAATGAAATAGCTCAATTTCTCGCAGAGCATGTTGAAGCGAACCCTGCTGACAAGCAACTTGCCGCACATTTTATGGATGGTGTAGCGAACGACCCTAAACTTCAAGAAGCTCTCAAAATATGGAAGTCAAACAACGCTGACATTCTGAGTGGTGAAGGCAGTGACTCCATGATCGGAGATTTCGATAAAGACCGTATGGTGCACGACCTACTTCAAGGCTACAAGGACGATAA
Source organism: Alphaproteobacteria bacterium (assembly GCA_030147745.1). Lineage (GTDB taxonomy): Bacteria > Pseudomonadota > Alphaproteobacteria > Micavibrionales > Micavibrionaceae > UBA2705. The sequence goes on along the minus strand of JASBUS010000077.1, from coordinate 24,364 downwards.
AGAAAAAGTCTACGCAACGCTGCAAAGTGACAATTTCCAGATGAATGCCTTTATGCAATATTCGGATATGGGCAAGATGTTGGGCTTCTTGATTGAGCCGATTTTGGAATGGATAGGTAAATTATTTGGTCAGGACAGCGACCTTGCCGGCTTTGCCAATATGAATTTAGACCAATGGTTTGCGGACTTCCAAGACTTACTTGGTGACGGGACAAATAACCTGCTTGCTATGGGGAATAATTTGGACTTTGGTCAGCGCGTTGGCGGCCTATTCAATGTTGTTGTTGGCGCCGCGCAAGATGCAGGCAACATGACGAGCATGGATCGTTATTACCGTGATCAGGAATCCCCAGCGGTGAGCATAACACATGTTGATTCAAATAATAGTATTACTGGCACATCAACATTTGGTGCCGGCATGGCCTTGCCAGGCCAAAGTGCTGCTGATTTGGCTGCAGAAGAGCAACGCAAGCAGCAACAAGCACTAGCCAATCAACAAAACCTAAATGCGGCTAATAACAGCCCAACACCCGTGACTGGCGCTCCTGGTACTTAATAGGGATGAAAATCAAGCAAAAACAAAGGCCTTAAAATATTAAGGCCTTTTTTATTATTTCTTATAATTCGCGATATTCTTTGGCAATTTCGGCGGACGCAATAAGCTTGGCTTATATTTATCATAAAGACCAACCCCCATCGTCTTATTAAAATTGTCTATGCGCTCTTGTTCCTCTAATGGATGCGACTTATCACGGTTCACATTAACGGATTCCAAATATTTTACACCATTTTCATCACGTGCAAATTGACACACAATTGGGAAGAAAATCGTCTGACCATATGAATCAACATATGAATATTGCATACGAACAAATAATTTACGTTCAAATAAATCAAGGAATCGCAGCGTTTCAGGATAAGGAACCGATAATTCAACATATGTCTTACATAAACCGAAATTTGGTGAACCTTTATTAGGCTGCAGCCCCCAAATCAAAATAAGAATAAAAAGGAAACCAACGCCGCCGCCAATATACAGCTTAGTCTTTGACTTCTTCGCCTCAACGCGCACGCCCATTGCCGCCATATCCGCCTTGGTCTTTTTACCTGCGGCTGGCTGCGCTGTCGTGGCTGATTGTGCTTCTGGTTGCGTATCCGTCATTATACTGTCTCTCTGTACCCGTCACTTCACCACATAGGCTTAGCTGTCAGGTGAAACCATTTTCTTCATACCGGCTTCAACAAGCTCTTCCACAATCTTCTCGATCACGGCGCTTACTGCTGCTGCCTTACCGCCTTCTTCGCTGCCTTCTGACAGCGCAATTACGCGGCGCTTAATTTCAGAGCGGGCACTACCACCCGGGAAGTTCGCGGCCAGAACCTGACGCGCGCGAGATGCCCCCATACGGCTATATAGGCGTGTGCGCACGGCAACGTCTTCCGCTGTCGTCGATAGCGCCCAAAGCTCAATTGGGCCGAGCGTGTTAATCAAATGCTGTTCATAGCGGCCTTGCTTCGTGCCCAAAACAAGCAATGCAGGCGCACCAGATGATTTTGGCCCCGTCAAATTGAAACGGATCACATTACGTGCTGTTTGCGACAAACCGAAACGTTGCTGAATATTATCAACGGCAGCATCGGATACAGCCGCACCCAATACCCATACACCTGTTGCCAAGTCGACCATGTCATCATCAAAGTCATCAAGAAGCTGTGAGGCAAGAACGATCTGCACGCCACGTTTACGGCCTTCACGCACGTCACGAATAACCTGACCACGTACAGCTGAAGATGAACTTGTACGGTGGAATTCGTCAAAACAAAGACGTTTTGGCGTCTCTGCCATGTCCTGCAAGCGCATTTCATGATAATGACGGAAGCGTTCTGGAATAAAGGCCAAAGTTTCAGGGCCAAGCCACCAGCTACGCACCAACACGTTACGTGCGAGCATGTACATAATTGCGGTTTGACGGTCTGCTGTATCATCACCTTGCGGCGATACATCCATCAAGTCCAATGAACAAATGCGTGTATCGGCAATATCAAACTGCGTAACCGATGCCAAGATCGGGTATTCACGAATAGCTGAGGTCAACATACGTTCAAAGGCGTTAATAACGTTTTCCGCACTTGTGCCGATTTGTGTTTCTTCAAGCAAGGTACGAATTTGCGGCTTACGCGCTGCGGCAATCGCATCGGTAAGAAGCGGAACAGCATGTCGCTGCGCCATATTCGCCGCGAGCGGATCGCCTGCGTCAAAGAGCTTGTCCACAACATCCCACCAATATGGATCTGTTGGCAAGTGAATATTATGCTTTTGGATCGCTTCATCAATGCGGTCATCAATACGCGGCAAATATGGGCGCGGCTCCGCGCTTGACTGCGTATCATCACGCCAACGATACATTTCATCGATCACCATACCCGATAGCTGCTGAATACCATCATAAGGCTGCGTATAACCCGGCGGCGTACAAAGCAAGGTCATCAATTCGATCAGATAACTTCGCTCATCAATTAAAGGATAGCGCATACCGAGCTGCGTATCGAATGGGTTAATCGCATATTTATGTGACATTTGCAGACGGTAATAGCCCGCCTCATGCTGACGCTCTGGCGGCAACGCTTCTTTAACAAGCGAGATCAGACCTGATGAAGACGGGCCAATATCAATAACCGCAACATAAGGAAGCTTGCTCAAACCCGGCGTTAAAACGGTACCAAGGTTTAAAGAGTTCATCAGAACCGATTTACCTGCACCTGGCTGCGCGAAGATCAAATCAAACCATGTGGTTGTCAAAGACGAACCTGTTTGATATGGCCAAAGCTTACCATCAGGGGTACGCAGCATAATTGCGCCCTCTTCAAAGGGGCTTGATGGACGCTGCCATGGCAACATCTTCATCACTTCATACATCGGCGCAACGGCAACAGGCGCTGTACCACTACAATGGATCCCTACAGCCGAAGACATCACACAGTCAAGACCATCACCTGATGCATCACTCACCTGCGAATAGCCCCAACTTTCAAATGACTGTGTCAGAACAGACATACGATCTTCTAACAGACGGCGCTGATCACGTCGCGCCCATGTCGCAATAGAAATACGCAGCTTTACAACAGGCTCATTTCGAGAGAGCGCCTGCAAGCCTTCAAGTGCATATTTAATTTGCTTATTAGCTGTATTCGTTACGCTCAGCATCGTCGCGATTTGTGCTTTCATCGCAATACTATGTGCACCACCACCCTCGATCAGGAAGGAAATACGATATGGCACTTTAGCTTCGAACAAACGGTTCAATAACATTGGGAACGGGCTTGGATCCATTGGGCCAAGCGTCATGTCCGCGCCGGCCCAAAGCATATCACCGATCTGAATGATATTATTTTCAATATAGCGTACATCACCGACAGCCAACTGCGCACTAATTGGCGGCCAGAGGATATCAGACATATCAACTTTATCCATTGGCGCACGTGGTGGGATTGGGTCACCTGGTAAACAAGCTTTCCAGTTATCACTTACCTTTGATGGATAAATATTATTACGAATCAACTTAAGCGCTTCATGCGTTTCGACCACACTCGCCCCAACGCCCAACTCATCTAGACCTGAAATAATCGCGGATACGAAACTTTTATGACGCGTGCGTAGCGCTTCGATACCAGCCATCGGGAATTGCGCAAACGCTGCATTGACCCATTTAATATCCTTACGATCTTCAACGGAACGCTCAACTTCACTTTTGGTCAAAACAGATGGACGCGTCCACAATACGAAGAAACACTCTTCATACATGAGGAACTTAGACATGTGGTTAACGCGTTCCTGGAACAAATCGTCAAGCTGCATGTCCGTGTTACGCGCTGTTACACGTGAGGGCGTAATCATGCGGTTCATAAAACGGTGGATACGCTCTGGGTCACGCACAAAGACAATCTGCCACGCATGGCCTGGACGGTCAAAACGCGCGCCGAGCTTAATCGTCGCAGATTCGATAAGATGTTTATATTCTTCTTCACCAATAATCTGGCGGCTACCATCCACGCGCAATAGCGACACAAGAGAGCCATCTTTGGCGGCGAAGGTTTTTTCATCATCAGCGGTTTCGAGGCGGATATAGCTTTCCACCGTTGACTTCATCAACGTCTGGAACGGTGTTAAAAACTTATCTAAAAAGCCCATCGTCTAAAAACAACCCTTAATTTATGATACATACGACGCAATGCCGCATTAAAAGATACGATATATTAGTTTAAAGCTTTCTAATAGGCGAGAAAAGCCCTTACTTATATTTTTTACTGTTTAATCACCACAGACCGCTTAGGCCTGCAATGCATCTTGATAGAAATTAATCCATTGTGCCGGAATTTTACCGCCAAACGGACCATCTTTTGAACGCCAATAGGCCAAAATTTGTGGGAATTGGTTAAATTGCAAACCCGATTCCTGAATAATACGACGATCTAATGGTAACAAACGAATGCCATCTAACTTCGCCTGACGCTGCGCGTAATGACGCGGCGTAATGTAATCTTTGAGAACCATCGCAAGGATGCCCGCATCGTCGGTACCTAAACGGCGCTTCGCCTCTTCGCGGCGTGCAAGTAGAATATCCTGCGCACGGCGTGCTGCTTCAGCCATTGGCCCCTGCGAAATACGGCCAACATAAATGGCCCGCACGATGTGATGCAAGACATGTTGTTCAATTTCCGGCAACCAAACTAAAACACCTGAGCTCATCTCTGCCGCGCGATCCAATTCATAAACCTGCGCACAGAAAATACAGGTTGTCATCAGGTTCTTATCACTCTCATCATTATGGTCACCATTACGATAAAAGAGCTCCTGATATTTCTTGGCTTTGAAGCCACAGCAACGACAGGTGTAATCATCGCGCTCGAAAATTTTAGTTTTCAGCGCGTCATGCTTTTTCTTTTGTTCCGGATTCAAAACATTGCGCGCTGAACCGCGCGCAATGCCTAATGTCAAATTAGCGTATTTCATATTGTAAATACTTCTTTTGCCTTTCGGTGATTAACCAGCAGCAGCACCACCATAAGATAGCGCAGATACAGTTGCCTGCGCAGTTGCAGTACTTGTATCACCACCGTTAACAGCGTTGGTCATGATTTCGATCATGAATGGCAATGCGAATAGCGCACCACCAACAGCCAAGTAAGCCGCACCTGATTTAAGCGGTGTCTGCTGTGGGTTTTCAACGTGTTCTTTAACTTTAAGAACACCAAGAACCGCAAAGACCACGCCCGCGATATACGCAACGATTGTGATCAAAGACGGGATACCCGCGATACTTGTTGAAAGGTTTTGCCACACGTTATCAAACGTGTTACCACCACCACCACCGGCATGTGCGTCTTGTGCAGATAGACCAGCGACGAATGCTGCGCTCGCAGCAAGCATTGATTTGTTGATTTTCTTTAGCATGTTTTTCTCCTCAAAGAATAGATTGTAAAATACCAACTTAACTGAAGTTTAACCCAAAACCGGATAAACCCAAAGTACTTTGTACTGCCTCAATGACAGGACCTATGTTTACAGCCAACGCACCACCCAGCAAATGTGTTACGCCCGCCATAAGCGAAGCTTGTTGATCACCTTCCGCGACACCGCGAATGATGAAGAAACCACGGACAAAGCTAATCCAACCGACAATAACCATAAAGGCTACGCCCACGCCGATTGTTGCAGCGATATGCTCGTCAACGGCAACATCGCCAGTTGATTGTGCAAGCACACCATAAGTAAAGACATTCGCGCCGCCCGCTACCGTATTAAACATTGAGCCTGAGAACGCCGCCAACATAGAGTCAACCGAGAATAGCGCACCAGCAACCACGAAAGTCATAATTGTACCAAGACCGGCCGGACCACGCGGACCATCTTGCGCCGAACGTAGCAAACGGTGAATACCAATCATCGTAAAGATCAGCGCCGCACAATAACAGAACCATGTAATAGCCATTAACATAGGTGACCAAATATCAGTCATCAAACGCACCATCATTGCATCGAGACCACCGCCCGAAATCGTGCCCGCCATACCCGTATTATTTAATGTTCCTATACCTAGGCCAGTCAAATTCGCCAAAACTTTAGTTACATATGGCAACGCAAAGAACGCACCACCCGCAACAAAGCGCTTCACAGGCTCCCACACAGGGACGCTACGCGGATCATTCACATGCTCAAGCGTTTTAAAACACCCCGTTACAGCCAATGCCGTACCCGCGATATACGCGATAATTGTCAATAATTTCGGTAGACCTTCAAAAGCAAAGGCGGAATTACATAGAACCGTGCCCAAACCTTGCGCCGTATTTTGGCCACAGAAACCGCCACCGCCGAATAAACCGCCAAAGAAGTTACCCCAAGAGATTGTCCCCAAGCCTGGAATGGTAATAGAGCCACCCATGCTGTTAATACCGATCGAACCAAAACTACCTAGATCCAAACCAAGCGAAACAATATCATTCACACTACTAACAGTCATACCGCCACCACTGCCATCTGGCACGGTCAGGCCCCATGTATCTGTCGTCGAATCGTAAACCATACCACCAGTACCAGAAGTACCAAAATCAAGCGGAACCGTATATGTGCCCGTAACCGCGCCAATAATACCACCAGAAATCAAACTCGATAAATTGTCTGTTGTAAATGCATTACCAATCGCATCAAAGACACCGATGGATGTATCCCCCGCGGCACCCGCGGTACTACCAATTGGCGTGAAGAAAGAGTTTGCTATAGAACCGAGCGTATCTGTAGTCGTACCCCAAACTGTTTCCCAAAAACTAGGCGAAGAATTTGAATCGGAGCCCGCACTATCCTGCGCATATGCTTGACGCCCATCACTTGTTATCACCATCATAGAGAAGGTCAAAACAAATATAGCCATTAAACGACATGTAAAAATTCCGATATTTTTCATCATAAGCTCTACCCTAATTTTTTTGCATAGATATATCTAAACACAGTCCAGACCACCCTTGCAACTAACCTACATATCATATTGTTTTATAACAATAATTCACCACACACGAATCATCAAAACAGATATGCCCCACATACAAAAGCACATGGTATTACATAAAATTTTATATAAAATGTATTAATATCACCTTAATGGGCGAATAAAAAAAAAGACGCCCGCGAAAGCGGACGTCTCGATAATAGCAAAAATCTGCTGCCGATTAAAGCCTATTAAGCTGCAGCAGCCTTTTTCTTTGGCGCTGGCGCAGCTTCTTCAGTAAAGAAGTCAACTGGGCCGCTGTCTTTACCTTTAGCTTCAACATCACGGTCAACAAACTCGATAACCGCCATAGGCGCCGCGTCACCATAACGGTAACCAGCTTTCATAATGCGGATATAACCACCATTACGCTCAGCATAACGCTCACCAAGAACGTCAAAAAGCTTTTTAACTTGCTCTTGGTCACGAACGCGTGAAATCGCCAAACGACGGTTTGCCAAGCCACCTTTTTTCGCCAAAGTTACCAATTTCTCAGTAAATGGACGAAGTTCTTTAGCTTTTGGCAAAGTTGTTGTGATTTGCTCGTGCTTGATCAACGCTGCCGCCATATTGGCAAGCAAAGCCTTACGGTGAGAAGACGTGCGGTTAAGTTTACGTTGTTTAATACCATGTTTCATGGTTCTTCCTTTCTACTTGCTCTTTTGAGCGGCTACGGCCTCAATCTGGTGAGAGCCATGGTTATAATCAATACGCACTAATCACTATAAAATCGTTACGCATTAATTCGGAGCGCCCTGCTCCATTTAATCTGTGCCGCAAGATAGCCCGCGGCACAGGCTTAACTTATTAAGAAGAGAATGGGTCTTCGACTTTAGACGCCAATTCTTCGATATTTTCTGGTGGCCAACCCTCAACTTGCATACCTAGGTGCAAGCCCATAGTTGTAAGTACTTCTTTGATTTCGTTCAAAGACTTACGACCAAAGTTTGGCGTACGAAGCATATCGCTTTCGCTCTTCTGTACCAAATCACCGATATAAACGATATTGTCGTTTTTCAGGCAGTTTGCAGAACGAACAGACAATTCAAGCTCATCAACCTTCTTAAGAAGGTTTTTGTTGAATGGCAATTCTTCTTCTTCTTCATCTTGCTTCGCAGCTTCTGGCTCATCGAAGTTCACAAAGACTGAAAGCTGGTCTTGAAGGATACGTGCTGCGTAAGCAACTGCATCTTCAGGTGTGATTACACCATTTGTTTCAATGTTCAATGTAAGCTTGTCATAGTCAGTGATCTGGCCAACACGTGTATCTTCAACTTCGTAAGACACTTTACGCACTGGAGCAAATACCGAGTCCACTGGAATAAGACCAACTGGCGCATCTTCCGGACGGTTTTGCGCTGCTGGGCAGTAACCCTTGCCTGTGTTAACAGTCATTTCCATCGACAATTTAGCGCCTTTATCCAATGTACAAATCACTAGATCAGGGTTCATAATTTCGATATCTGCGCCTGCTTCGATCATGCCTGAAGTTACTTCACATGGACCAACCGCGTTCAAACGCATCTTTTTTGGGCCTTCAACGTGCATACGCACAGCGATTGCCTTGATGTTAAGGATGATATCCGTAACGTCTTCACGTACACCTTCAATAGAAGAGAACTCGTGAAGAACACCATCAATTTGTACAGCCGTAACCGCAGCACCCTGCAGTGATGACAATAAAATACGACGAAGTGCGTTACCAAGCGTAAGACCAAAGCCACGCTCTAAAGGTTCTACAACAACCTTACCAGTAGACTGCGCATCTTTACCATGAGCGATATCTACTTTTGAAGGTTTGATTAGCTCTTGCCAGTTTTTATGTATCAAGGCTCTTCCCTTTCCTAATTAACAGCGATGATCATCACCGCATATTTCAAAAATCTTTTCCTAAAACCGAATGAGGTGACCTCAAATATAAGGTCACCAAAACGGAGTATTATACGCGGCGTTGCTTTCTTGGGCGACAACCGTTATGTGGAATTGGTGTAATATCTTTAATTGATTTGATTGAGAAACCAATTGCAGATAATGCACGCAATGCAGATTCACGACCTGACCCAGGACCTTTCACATTAACGTCCAATTCTTTCATGCCGTGTTCTTGTGCTGCGCGGCCTGCTGTTTCAGCAGCCATCTGCGCCGCGAACGGCGTAGATTTACGAGAGCCTTTGAAGCCCATCGCACCAGCAGAAGACCAAGATACTGCATTACCTTGTGCGTCTGTGATCGTGATCATTGTGTTGTTGTATGTAGAGTTAACGTGCGCGACGCCCGCTACAATATTCTTCTTGGCAACTTTCTTGCCTTTACGCTGTGGTTTAGCCATTTTATTGCTCCACTTATCCTTTGATTAACCTAATAAATTACTTCTTCTTACCTGCAATTGCTTTCGCAGGGCCCTTACGTGTACGCGCATTCGTTTTTGTGCGCTGACCACGAACAGGAAGGTGTTTACGGTGACGAAGGCCACGTAGACAACCCATATCCATTAGGCGTTTAATGTTGATAGAAACTTCACGACGAAGGTCACCTTCGATTGTGTATTTGTCGCTATCAATTTCTTGACGGACTTGGTTCAATTCATCTTCAGTCAAATCTTTCATACGACGAGATTCATCTAGACCACATGCTTTAATGATTTCCGCGGATTTGGTACGACCAATACCGTGAATATATGTAAGCGCGATTATGATACGCTTATTATCGGGTACGTTAACACCGGCAATACGAGCCATGTCATTTCCTTTTCTGTTTTTTTTGTCATTTCATTCCAAACCGTAAAACCAAATAAATCCTCGATTTAGCGCCGGTTTGTAAACCAAGACCTTGGCTACATACATCTTCCATGCACAAGTATGTGCAAAATCAATGCACACCAAAGTCGCCGGCATTATAAGAGGTTTTAATTGAACGTCAATAGAAAAAAGCGAGAAAAATCGAAAAAGCTTAAAATGATGCACAAAAGCCGCAAATTATGCGGCTTTTGGCTTAATAATGTCCAAGATTTGCACGGTTACAGCATCAATAGCCGCCATACCGTCAATTGTCTGCACAAGACCTTTCGCCTGATAATAAGGCAGAACTTCTTTGGAGTAATTCTTATATTGATCAAGACGCTTACGGAATGTTTCAACCGTATCATCACTGCGCCCTTCTTCAGCCGCACGTTTTGCGACGCGCGCATCCAACGCATCAAAGTCGACAATCATCTCGACCACATAGTCGATTTTCTTACCACGCGCAGCAAGCATCGCATCCAAAGCTTCGGCTTGCGCTTCTGTACGCGGGAAACCATCAAAGATCGCGCCCTTAGCACATTCTGGCGAGTCAATACGATTCGCGATCATTTCGATCACGACTTCATCAGGCACTAAACGGCCCTGATCCATGATCGCCTTCATTTTTACACCAAGTGCAGTTTGCCCTGCGATTTCCTCGCGCAGCATATCACCCGTTGATAGTTGCTGCAGGCCGTATTTATCCTGCAGAATCTTTGCTTGCGTTCCCTTACCGGCCGCTGGCGGCCCGAAAAAGATTATGTTCATCGCTTGCGCCCTCCAAGCTTGGCCTTTTTCATCAGGCCTTCATATTGATGCGCAATCATGTGCGAATGAACCTGCGCAACCGTGTCCATGGTTACAGAAACCACAATCAGCAAACTCGTACCGCCCAAATAGAATGGCACGCTATATTGCGCCATCAAAAATTCAGGCAACAAACAGATCAAAACAAGATAAAGCGCACCGATGCTCGTAATACGTGTCAGTACGAAATCAAGATAATCTGCTGTATTCTTACCCGGACGAATCCCCGGAACAAAGCCACCATAACGGCGCAGCATATCTGCATTTTCTTCAGGGTTGAAAACAATCGCTGTGTAGAAGAAACAGAAGAATGCAATCAACAAGCCGTAAAGCAGCATATAAACAGGCTCACCATGTTGAAGGAAACGCGCCATAGAAGCCGTCCACTCATTACCGTCTGCACCCGCGAAACCAAGCAACGTTAATGGTAGTAACAGCAATGATGACGCAAAGATTGGCGGAATAACACCTGCTGTATTTAGCTTAAGTGGAATATGGTTTTGATCGCCACCCACCATCATATTGCCTTGCTGGCGTTTAGGATATTGCACAATAACGCGGCGCTGCGCACGTTCCATGAAGACGATAAACGCAATCACAGCAACAACCATCAAAGCCAAACCAAGCAATAGAACAAAGCTGAAATGCCCTGTACGGCCTTGCTCAAGCACGAAAGCCAAAGCTGATGGCAAGCCCGCAACAATACCCGCGAAGATAATCAAAGAAATACCATTACCGATGCCGCGCTGTGTAATTTGCTCACCAAGCCACATCAAGAAAACTGTACCACCGACGATCGTCACGACTGTTGACACGCGGAAGAACATACCTGGGTCAATCACGGCGCTACCTGCGCTACCCTGCATAGATTCTAGACCAACCGCCAAGCCATAAGCCTGTACAGAGGCTAATAATACGGTCAAATAACGCGTATATTGGTTGATTTTCGTACGGCCCATCTCGCCTTCTTTTTTCATTTTCTCAAGCGATGGAACCATCGCAGCCGCGAGCTGCATAATAATCGAGGCCGAAATATATGGCATAATATTCAAGGCAAAAATGGTCATACGCTCCAACGCACCACCAGAGAAGACGTTGAACATGTCAATCACGCCATTGCCCTTTTGTGCGAAAATTTCCTGCCAAATTTGCGGGTCGATACCCGGAATAGGAATAAATGTGCCTAGACGATAGACCAAAAGCGCGCCCAAAACGAACAAAATACGTTGTTTCAGTTCACTTGCTTTCGCGAGTGCGCCCCAATTTGCATTTTTCGCCAACTGCTCGACAGCTGATGCCATTATACTCATCCTCAATTAAACAAAGTTATCTGAAGCATCTATAAAGCAAATTATGGCGCAAGGTGCAAGGGGCGCTGCACCGAATTTTTAAATTATATACACGGTTAGATGATTTTTTTTGAATTAATAACGACGGTTAAAAGCACAGCTATTTTGTACGCGCGCATATTCCGCAGGATTGTCAATTTTACTTTGTTCATTATTCATGAACGCACCCATCTGGTCATTTACACTCGCCAATATGCGGGAAAACTCGGCCTGTAGCTGATTATGAATTACGTTTTTGTCCGTTCCACTCACACGCAGGCGTGATATAGCACTTTGTAAACGTGTATTGACAATTGACGGTATCTGCTGCGCAGCACTCTGGGCTGTGCGCTGCAAGACACCAACATGGAACATCTCATGTTGATAAACGGCATTATATTCACATGTACCCTGTCGCAGGGTATTCGCCATTTTTATGCTCGGCGCAACCTGTAACTCGATATTGACCTTTGAAATTTTCGGGCAATAACCATCCTCTGCATTACCAGAGACAGTGAATTCAAAATTGCCACTAATCTGCATGCCGCCGCCGCCATGGCCAAGGACAATATTTCCCGCCGACACTGGCGTAGATGATGTCGCCGTTAGAGTTCGAGAGGAAAGCGACCGATCAAGACGCAAAGGTAATTCTGTTTGACGCACATTTACAGGTACAGGGCGGAAGCTACACCCCGCTACCGCAGGGTTTGCAACATATAAAGCCGCGCCCAAAACAAACGCCAAAACTAAAAAAGATAAAAGAAGATTACGTGTCATTATTCAGCTCATCCACGGCAACCACAATATGTGATAAATGTTACGTGAAAAAGCTGAATATAACATTAAAATTTAAATTCAGGATTTATTTCAATTTGTTAGCGAGTTTAGCCTCATATTTGCGGATCGCACTATCCACCGCATAAGGGACGCGACCACACGCCGTATGACCATCCACTAATAACGGCTCTAAATGCCCAATTTGGTCATCAAGGAACAAATCTGCCCCGCCATCCGCACGGACGATGTTAAACAAGTCAGACTTGCTTTCACCTGCCATAAAATGGCTTTGCGCAAATTCTATACCGTAATGCTGCATTGTGTTTGATGCACGCATCATGGCCTTACCACCGCGCGCTGTACAGGCATGGGTTTGAAGTGGTGACGCGATGCCTTTATCCTTCAAGTCACGAACAATTTGCGACAAGGTAATTAATGGCGCAGTGAATGGGCCACGCTCAATTGGTGACTTACGGCGCGACCACTCTTTTTTCAAAAAGGCATCTTTACCGTTTTTCTTAAACTCGACCTCAGCTGAGCTGCCCCAAGCGACCGCATCAAGGTCAAACCACCAGTCAAATGTTTCGCCATCTTTAAGCACATCATATGATGCACCTTCTGGAATAAGGATCTGTGCCGCAGCTAAACCATCATCAACGGCCATTTGCGCGTCTTCTGGATTGCACGTGAAAAACACACTTGGCTGAACTTGATTGTTAAAATAACGGCGAATCCATTCACGGCGATACCCTGCCCCACCATGTGGCTGTGAATGAAAGGCGGCATCTTCTATATAGTCTTGTCCCAAACTATTCAGAATACGGCGCTGAGAGACTGGATCATCCTTACTACAGACCCCAATATTAAATGGGCGGTAGCCAAGCTCATCACTATAACGATTAATACGCTCACAAATTTGATATAGGCGCAACAAAGGGCCCGCATCTAAAGGCTTGTCCTCGTTTTCACGCATATATTCAATATATTCTTGTGGGTTGGCAGGATCCTTGAGAAACAGCTTATGTGCTTCTTCAAGATTGAACAAAGTGCGCGCACTGAAAAGAATGCGCAAACGTCCTTCTGGTACAGGCATGGTTTCCCCCATGTTTTATGATCTTATTTTTATGATTAAGAATAGTCATAACATGCAATTAACGTAATGTCTAGAGGGTAGACATAAAATTTCGCTAACTATCAACAGGATATAAAAAAAAAAGCCGGCAAGAATGCCGACTTTTTTAAAACTCTATGCTGCACAAATTATTTGTTTAGCTTGTTTAATTTCTTTGTAGTTTTGCCGTTTTTGATTGGCGCAACTTCACGAACGATCAATTCAACTTTACCGCCTGCTTTTTCAACAGCTTCGATTGCTGATTTTGAAGCGCCAGAAACTTTGATTGTTACTTTTGCTTTAAGTTCACCATTGCCCAAAAGACGCACACCGTCTTTCTTACGACGGACAACACCAGCTTCAACCAATGTGTCTTCAGTGATCTCTTTTTTCGCATCGATTTTCTTTGCGTCAATCGCTGTTTGTAGACGACCCAAGTTCACTGTCGCAAAGTTCAATGCGAAAATATTGTTGAAGCCGCGTTTCGGTAGACGCATATACAAAGGCATTTGACCGCCTTCGAACCCGTTAATCGAAACACCACTACGTGCTTTTTGACCTTTAACACCACTACCTGATGTTTTGCCTTTACCAGAACCAATACCACGGCCTACGCGCATACGCTTTTTAACAGAACCGTCTTGTGGCTGTAATTCATTCAATTTCATTGTTCAATTCCTCAAATTCACTTCAGCGCAGATTAAGCTGCACTATCTTCCACTTTAACCAGGTGGCTTACGCGGTTGATCATACCACGTACCGCTGGTGTATCTTCCAGTGTGCGTGTACGGTGCAACTTGTTCAGGCCAAGACCGATAAGAGTCTGACGCTGGTAAGCCTGACGACCAATCGGGCTGCCGATTTGTGTCACAGTTACAGTTTGACCAGAAGCTTTTTTCGCTGCAGGTTTTGCTGCTTTCTTCGCAGGTGCTGCTGCTTTTGCTTCTGCTTTCTTAGGCGCTGCTGCTTTTGCTGCTGGAGCCTTTTTTGCTGCTGCTTTCGCAGGTGCTTTTTTCTTTGTTTCTTCAGCCATCTTTCTTATCCTTAAATCTTAAGCTTTAATAAGCTGATATTACTCTTCACTGAAATCTTCAGAACCATGTGCCTTACCAGATTCACGGCTTGAGATAATTGTGCTAACTTTTTTACCGCGACGTGAAGCAATCTGACGTGGGCTTTCAACATTTTGAAGTGCGTCAAATGTTGCACGAACCATGTTGTAAGGGTTGCTTGTACCAACGGCTTTCGCAACAACGTCTTGAATACCAAGTGCTTCGAAAATCGCACGCATCGGACCACCAGCAATAATACCAGTACCTGTTGGCGCTGCACGAAGGATTACTTTACCTGCGCCGTAACGACCTTTGATGTCATGGTGCAAAGTACGACCTTCACGTAGTGGTACGCGAACGATGTTACGCTTTGCAGCTTCTGTTGCTTTACGAATTGCATCAGGCACTTCTTTCGCTTTGCCGTGACCGAAGCCAACGCGACCTTTGCCGTCACCAACAACCATCAGTGCTGCAAAACCAAAACGACGACCACCTTTAACAACTTTTGCAACGCGGTTAATACCAACGAGACGCTCGTTGAATTCGTTTTCTTGCTGTTCTTTTTCTACTGGGCGAGCCATATTCTTATTCCTTCAACCTTATTAAAATTCCATACCGCCAGCGCGTGCTGCATCCGCAAGCGCTTTCACACGACCGTGGAACAAGAAGCCGCCACGATCAAACACACATTTGGTTTGACCAGCTGCTTTTGCACGCTTCGCAACAAGTTTACCGACTTCTTCAGCCGCTGCTTTGTTCGATGTGTTTTTAAGCTTGCCTTGTAGTTCTTTGTCTAGTGTAGACGCTGAACAAATTGTAACACCTTTTACGTCATCAATAAGTTGAACGTAAATGTTGTTACCGCTTCTGTGCACAGACAAACGTGGCAATTCTGCACGGTTAATCTGTTTAATTTTGTAACGAACGCGGCGAGCGCGACGTTGTTGAGCTGTTTCTTGTGTAGCCATAGTTCTAACCTTTTTATCAAAAAACTTAGCTTTATTAGCCTAAGTAAATTATTTCTTCTTGCCTTCTTTACGCATGATGTATTCGCCTTCATAACGAACGCCTTTACCTTTGTAAGGCTCAGGAGAACGGTAAGCGCGAATTTTCGCTGCGGTTTCACCAACCAATTGGTTGTCGATACCAGAGATCACCAATAAAGTTGGCTTTTCTGCCAAAATCGAAATACCTTGTGGAATTTCGTGACGTACTTCATGAGAGTAACCAAGTTGAAGAACAACTTCTTTACCCTGTACAGCCGCACGGTAACCAACACCGACGATTTCCAATTTCTTTTCGTAGCCGTCCTTCACACCAACACACATGTTGTTGATCAAGCTGCGTGTTGTCGCCCAAAGAGAGCGTGCAAGACGTGAGCCTGTACGTGGAGATACAACGACTGTATTGTCTTCTAGTTTCGCAGACACTTCATCATGAACGCGCATGCTAAGTTCGCCTTTAGGGCCCTTAACTTTAACGTCTTGACCTGAAATATCAACGCTTACACCATCCGGAATGCTTACCGGGTTTTTGCCAATTCTAGACATTGTTACTATCCTTAATCTTTTCTTGCCGGTTACTCATTAGTACACTTGGCACAATACTTCGCCACCTACATTCTGTTCACGTGCTTGGTAGTCTGTCATCACACCTTTAGGTGTTGTTACGATAGACACGCCAAGACCGTTATAGAATTTAGGCATATTTTTAACGCCACGGAATACACGACGGCCTGGTTTAGACACACGGTGTAATTCACGAATTGCCGGCTGACCTTCGTCATATTTCAATTCAACTTGAATATAATCATGACCGTCTTCACCTTTTACAGCTTTTTGGCCACGAATATAACCTTCGTCTGTCAACACGTTAAGCATGCTGACTTTAATCTTAGAAGCAGGCACCAAAACTGTTGGCTTACCTGTACTTTGCGCGTTACGAATGCGCGTTAGCATATCACTAATAGGATCATTCATAGACATTTTATTTAATCCTTTTCTCTTACCAGCTCGACTTTGTTACACCAGGAAGCTCGCCTCTTGAAGCAAGCTCACGAAGAGCAACACGCGAAATGTTGAACTTTCTGTGGTGGCCACGTGGGCGACCAGTTAGGGCGCAGCGGTTGCGCACACGGATTTTTGCACCATTACGTGGCATATCCGCAAGCTTTAATACCGCTTGAAAACGCTCTTCAATTGGAAGTTCTTTATTACTAATAATTTCCTTTAGCTTCGCGCGACGGTTAGCTGTTTGCTTAACCAATTTGCGGCGCTTAAGATCTCTTTGTACTGCACTAACTTTAGCCATATCTAATTTCTCCTACCCTTAGCGCTTAATGTCGTTAAATGGCATGTCGAAACCAAGAAGAAGTTCTCTTGCTTCGTCATCTGAACCCGCTGTTGTACAGATAATGATATCCATACCACGGATCTTGTCCACTTTATCGAATTCGATTTCTGGGAAGATGATATGCTCTTTAATACCTACAGCGTAGTTACCACGGCCATCAAAGCTTTTGCCTGAAATGCCTCGGAAGTCACGTACGCGTGGAAGCGCGATAGATACAAAACGATCTAAGAATTCGTACATACGTGCGCCACGTAGAGTTACTTTACAACCAATAGGCATGCCTTCACGAATTTTGAACGATGCGTTTGATTTACGTGCTTTACAAATCACTGGACGTTGACCTGTGATCATCGCCAAATCATTAGCAGCATTTTCAATAAACGCTTTGTTCTGTGAGGCTTCACCTACACCCATGTTAATAACGATTTTTTCAAGTTTAGGAACTTGAAGTGCGTTTTTGTAACCAAACTTTTCAGTAAGCTGAGAAACAATAACGTCTTCGTATCTTTGCTTATAACGCGGTTTCATATTATTCATTCCCGTAATTAATCAATTGCTTGACCAGACGCACGTGCAATACGTGTTTTGTTACCGTCTTTGTCAATTTTATACCCAACGCGTGTTGCTTTTTCCGACTTCGGATCAATCAACGCTACGTTAGAAGCATGAATTGGTGCTTCGATCTTTTCAACACCGCCAGCGGCGAATTGTGTCGGTTTCTTATGCTTAGTCACCATGTTCACACCTGATACGAGAACGCGGTTGTCACTAGGCATAACTTTTGTCACTTCACCAGTTGCGCCTTTGTCGCGGCCTGTTAGGACTACGACTTTGTCGCCTTTTTTAATTTTCAACTTTGCTTTTGACATAGTTTTATACCTTCTTTTCTTATAGTACTTCGCCGGCTAGCGAAATAATCTTCATATAGCCTTTACCACGTAGTTCACGTGTTACTGGGCCAAAAATACGAGTACCGATCGGCTCATTGTTCTTGTTGATCAACACTGCAGCATTAGTATCAAAGCGGATTTTTTCACCGTTTTGACGCTTCAAGCCGAATGCTGAACGCACGATAACCGCACGGTGAACATCACCTTTTTTAACGCGGCCGCGTGGGATTGCTTCCTTAACAGAAACGATTACAACGTCGCCAATGTTAGCTGTACGACGGTGTGAACCACCAAGAACCTTAATACACTCAACGCGACGTGCGCCTGAGTTATCGGCTACTTCCATTTCAGTTTGCATCTGTATCATTTTACTTCTGCCTTTTCTCTTCTATTCCAAACTAATCAACTTGGCTAGTGATAATTACTTATCGTCTTTTTTTGCCGTGGTTTTTTTAGCTGTTGTTTTCTTTGTTGCGGTTTTCTTTTCAGCTGCAGGCTTTTTCTCAGCAGTTTCTGCCTTCTTTGCCGCAGGTTTAGCTGCTGCCTTTTTCTCAACTGCAGGCGCTGCTACTGCTTCACCTGTTACAACCGTCCAAGTTTTACGCTTAGAAATCGGCTTGCATTCTTCAATAGAGACAACATCACCAACTTTGAATTGGTTTAGTTCGTCATGCGCAGCGAATTTATCTGTGCGCTTGATGAATTTTTTATAAAGTGAGTGCATATAACGACGTTCAACCAAAACTGTAACTGTTTTGTCCATTTTGTCGCTTACAACTGTACCTTTTAATACGCGGCGTGGCATTTTTTGCTCCTTTTAACCTTAATAATTACGCTGCTTTTTTGCTTGCTTTCGCTTCACCAGCTACTGCTGTAAGAAACGTTTTAACGCGAGCAATATTGCGACGTAATGTGCGCATTTGCGCTGTGTTGTCTAACTGACCGCCAGCTTTTTGAAAACGCATGTTGAATTGCTCTTTACGCATATCCAACAACATTTTTTTCAATTCGTCTGCTGTCTTACCTTTTAAATCCTGAGCCTTCATTTGGGCCTCCTTATAAACTCAAATAGCCTTAAGCGCCAATACGCTTAACGAATTTTGTTGCAATAGGAAGTTTTGCAGCAGCCAAAGCCATCGCTTCGCGTGCCAATTCTTCCGAAACACCGTCCAATTCAAACATGATGCGGCCCGGCTTAACGCGTGCTGCCCAATATTCAACTGAACCTTTACCTTTACCTTGACGAACTTCAAGTGGCTTCTTAGACACTGGCACATCAGGGAATACACGGATCCACAACTTACCTTGACGCTTAAGGTGACGTGTCATTGTACGACGCGCTGCCTCAATCTGGCGGGCTGTAATACGGTCCGGGCTTAAAGCTTTCAAACCAAATGCACCAAAGTTCAAATCAGTACCACCTTTGGCGTTACCGTGGATACGACCTTTATGTGCTTTACGGAATTTTGTCTTCTTAGGTTGTAACATTGTTCCAATCCTATTCTCTTCTAAAAATTATTATCGTTCACTGCGTGGCGCGCCGCCTTGCGCATTAAAGCGCTTGTCGCGAGCCATAGGGTCATGTTCAAGAACATCACCTTTGTAGATCCAAACCTTGACACCAAGGATACCATAAGTCGTAAGACCTTCTGCTGTACCGTAATCGATGTCTGCACGGAGTGTGTGTAGAGGCACACGGCCTTCACGATACCATTCCGTACGCGCGATATCCGCACCGCCTAGACGACCAGAGATATTCACACGAATACCAAGTGCGCCCAAACGCA
Source organism: Alphaproteobacteria bacterium (assembly GCA_030147745.1). Taxonomy (GTDB): domain Bacteria; phylum Pseudomonadota; class Alphaproteobacteria; order Micavibrionales; family Micavibrionaceae; genus UBA2705. Next base: position 4,440 of record JASBUS010000077.1, on the reverse strand, counting down.
TTGCACCTTGTACACCACGCTTCATTGCGCGACGGAAAGATACACGGCGCTCAAGTTGTTGCGCGATACCTTCTGCAACTAATTGTGCGTCAAGGTCAGGCTTACGAATTTCAACGATGTTCAAAGCAACATCTGCACCACCAGCGCGGTTTGAAAGTTCACGACGAAGTTTTTCGATGTCTGAACCTTTTTTACCGATGATCACGCCTGGACGTGCTGTGTATACAGTTACTTTAATGTTTTTCGCCGCACGCTCAATGATAACCTTGCTGATACCAGCGGCTTTCAAGCGGTCTGTAACAAATTCGCGAAGTTTCAAGTCTTCAACGAGTTTAGTTGCATAGTCTTTACCTGCGTACCAACGAGAGTCCCAAGTACGGTTAATGCCAACGCGAATACCAATAGGATTAACTTTTTGACCCATCTTACTTATTCCTCTCTCTCACGAACGACAACTGTCAAGTTGCTGAATGGTTTTACAATACGTGACGCGCGACCTTTTGCACGTGCACGGAAACGCTTCATCAACACTGATTTGCCGACATAAGCTTCGCTTACATATAGACGGTCAACGTCTAAACCGTGGTTGTTTTCAGCATTCGCTACAGCTGACTGTAGTGCTTTCAAAACGTCTTTAGCTACGCGACGTTTAGAGAACTGAAGATCAACCAAAGCTTTTTCTGCTTTTTGACCGCGGATTGTTTGTGCCACTAAGTTCAATTTCTGTGGGCTTGTGCGGATGTATTTAACATACGCTCTTGCCTCGTTCTCAGCGGTACGTGATGCATTTGCTGCCTGTCCCATTTTAAATCTCCTAAAGCCTTAGCCGTTATTTCTTAGACTTCTTGTCTACACCGTGGCCATAGTAAGTACGAGTCGGTGCAAACTCGCCTAATTTATGACCGATCATATTATCTGTCACCACGACAGGTACAAATTGTTTACCGTTATGCACCGCAATTGTCTTGCCAATCATGTTTGGCAGAATTGTTGAACGGCGTGACCAAGTTTTAATTGGCTGGTTTTTGCCTGAAGCAGCAACTGCCTCAACTTTTTTCAATAGATGTCCGTCTACGAACGGGCCTTTCCATACTGAACGTGCCATGTCTATTTATTCCTCTTATTTCTTATTACGACGACGAATAATAAATTTATTAGTCGCTTTGTTTTTACGTGTTTTCGCGCCTTTAGTTGGCTTACCCCAAGGTGACACTGGGTGACGACCACCTGATGTACGACCTTCACCACCACCATGTGGGTGATCAACCGGGTTCATCACAACACCGCGGACAGTCGGACGACGACCTTTCCAACGGTTACGGCCGGCTTTACCAGCATTTTCGTTCAAGTGCTCAGGGTTAGAAACCGCACCAACAGTCGCCATACATTCACCACGTACAACGCGCAATTCACCAGAAGTCAATTTGATCTGAGCGTAACCTTGGTCACGACCGACAAGCTGCGCATATGCACCAGCTGCACGAACCATTTGACCACCTTTACCTGGCTTCAATTCAATATTGTGAATAATTGTACCGACAGGCATGCTCTTCAATGGCATTGCGTTACCAGGTTTAATATCCACTTTCTGACCTGCAACAACCTTGTCACCAACAGCCAAACGCTGAGGCGCAAGAATATATGCTTTTTCACCATCTGCATATTCAATCAATGCGATGTATGGTGTACGGTTTGGGTCATATTCCAAACGTAGAACTGTTGCTTCAACGTCCCATTTGTTACGCTTGAAATCAACCAAACGGTAACGGCGCTTGTGACCACCACCAATATGGCGTGTTGTAATACGACCTTGCGCGTTACGACCACCAGTTTTTTTCAAACCTTCAGTGAGAGTCTTCTCAGGCGCACCTTTGTGCAAGTGAGAACGGTCAACCATAACTAGCTGACGCTGACCCGGTGTTGTTGGATTAAACTTTTTTAATGCCATTGTTCTTTTCCTTATCTTCCTTTATCGGCGGATGACCATAGATCCTACTGTTTACACACCAGCAGAGACATCAATTGACTGACCGTCTTCTAATGTGACGTAAGCCTTTTTGAAGTCCGAACGCTTGCCTATAACGCCTTTGAAGCGCTTAGTCTTGCCTTTGGTAACCACTGTGTTAACAGCCTTAACTTTAACGCCCCATAGATTTTCAACAGCTGATTTAATCTCAGGCTTTGTTGCATCTATAGAAACTTTAAAAACCACTGCGTTATTCTCAAGCGCCATTGTTGCTTTTTCAGTAATATGTGGCGCTACGATAACGTTATAATTACGCTCAGTTACTTGAGCTTGTGCTTTCTTTGCCATTTTTCTTAACCCTTCAATCTTTCAGTTAGGCTCTCAACAGCTTCTTTAGTTAAAACCAAAGAGTCACGGCGAAGAATGTCATAAACATTCGCACCTTGCGAAGGCAACACATCGATATGTGGAATGTTGCGTGTCGCTAGAGAGAATTTCTCGTCAACTTCTTGACCTGTAATAACCAATGCATTGCTCAAACCAAGTACAGAAAGCTTTTTCGCCATTGCGCTTGTTTTGTGATCTTTAACTTTCACATCTTCAAGAACAACAACTTTACCGCTCTTCACTTTTGAAGATAGAGCAAGTTTCAAAGCAAGCTTGCGGATTTTCTTTGGCAAGTCTGTTGCGTGTGAACGCACAACTGGACCAAATACTACACCACCACCACGGTCTTGTGTACGCTTCAAGTCACCTGCACGCGCGCGGCCTGTGCCTTTTTGCTTCCATGGCTTCTTACCTGTGCCCGTTACTTCAGAACGTGTTTGTACTTTGTGAGTACCTGCACGTGCTTTGTTACGGCTGTAATGCACAACACGGTGAAGGATAGATTCACGACCTTCAACGGTTTCACCGAAGACAGCTTTGTCGAGTTCGATCTCGCCGACTTCTTTATTGTCTAATGTTTTAACTGCAACCTTCATCACTCACATCCTTATTCTTGAGTGTTATCTTCTTGAGCGTCAGCTGCTGGAGCTTCTTCAGCAGGCGCTTCCGCCGCTACAGCTTTCTCAGCTTTCGCATCTGATTTAAGACCGGCTGGCAGTGGCGCATTTTCAGGCATAGCTTTTTTAACTGCATCTGAAAGCAAAATCCAACCTGATTTCGGGCCAGGTACTGCGCCGCGAATAAGAACAACGTTTTCTTCTTCGTCAATCGCGATAACTTCTAGATTTTGTACTGTTACGCGCTCGTCACCCAAGTGACCGGCCATTTTCTTACCTTTGAAAACCTTACCAGGATCTTGACACTGACCTGTCGAACCATGTGCACGGTGAGAAACAGACACACCGTGAGAGGCGCGCATACCACCGAAGTTGTGACGCTTCATTGCACCGGCAAAACCTTTACCTTTAGATGTGCCAACAGCATCAACAAACTGACCAGGAACGAAATGGCTTGCTGCAATCTCTGCACCAACTTCCAAAAGATTCTCAACAGAAACGCGGAATTCAGCCATTTTCTTTTTAGGCTCAACTTTTGCCTTAGCAAAGTTGCCGCGCATCGCTTTAGATGTGCGTTTAACTTTTGCTGCACCAGCACCAAGTTGAACAGCTGTATAACCGTCTTTTTCTTCACTACGGACAGACACCACCTGACAAGCATCAATCTTAAGTACTGTTACTGGTACTTGTTGACCGTTCTCGTCATAAACGCGGGTCATGCCTTCTTTACGTGCGATAACTCCAGTTCGCATATTTTTAACTCCTTAATTACGGTCATACCTACTAAATGGTAGAGGACCGGAGGCTCATAACTTATGCAGCGTTAGCCGCATTTCCAATTTTAATTTCAACATCAACACCCGCTGGTAGGTCGAGCTTCATAAGCGCGTCTACAGTTTGTGGTGTAGGCTCAACAATATCGATCAAGCGCTTATGCGTACGCATTTCGAAATGCTCCATCGAGTTTTTGTTCACGTGAGGTGATCTTAACACTGTGAAACGCTCTGTGCGTGTTGGTAGCGGCACTGGGCCTTGAACACGCGCGCCTGTGCGCTTTGCAGTGCTTACGATTTCACCTGTTGAGTTATCCAACACGCGGTGATCGAACGCTTTTAATCGAATACGAATGATTTGTGTATCCATTGTTTTTACCTTTATTATGTCATCGTTATGAGCGGGCGTTGTTTTAACATATAACGCCCGCACAAAGCAAGTATTTTATTCAATAATTTTCGCAACAACGCCTGCGCCAACTGTACGGCCACCTTCGCGGATCGCGAAACGTAGACCTTCGTCCATCGCGATTGGTGCGATAAGCTGTACAACCATCTTCGCGTTATCGCCTGGCATTACCATCTCTGTACCCGCTGGCAATTCGATCTCGCCTGTAACGTCTGTTGTACGGAAATAGAATTGTGGGCGGTATTTTGTGAAGAATGGTGTGTGACGACCACCTTCATCCTTTGAAAG